>DATJLY010000140.1:0-2471 GCA_035509095.1 Allostellaceae bacterium
TGCGCGCATCGCGTCGTCGGGATGGATGATGCCCTTGACGACGAGCGCGCGCGGCCATAATTTGCGCACCCGCTCGATCGTCTCCCAAGCGAAGCCGCCCTTCAGCGAGCGCGAGGAACAGGCGGACACGTCGGCATTGGACGCGGAGGGACCGGCATAGGCGCGGAAATTCTCCGGGCACGGCGTGCCTTGCCTCAGCACTTCGAGCGCCCAGAGCGGCGATGTCGCGACGTCGATCACGGTGCGCAGATTGGGCTTGAACGGCACCGCGAGATTGTTGCGCCAATCCTGCGGCCGCTTGGCCCTGACCGGCGTGTCGATCGTCACGACCAGCGTATGGGCGCCAGCCGCCTCGGCACGGCGCACCATGTCGAAAGTGATCGCGTTGTCGTTGCCGGGCGAGCCATAGAGCTGGAACCAGAACACGTCGGGCGCGATCTTCGCGATCTCCTCGATCGACGCGCTCGCCGGGGTCGACAGGATATAGGGCGTGCGCATCGCTTGCGATGCGGCGGCGAGATAGCGCTCGGCCTTGGGCCATAACAGACCGCCCATGCCCATGGGCGAAATGCCGATGGGCGCGGCATAGCTGCGCCCGAACAGCTCCGTCTCGGTCGAGACCGCGCCCGAGCCCAGCCCATAACGCGGCACCATCTTGATCGCGTCGAGCGACACGCGGTTGCCGTCGCGCACCTCGTTCTCGCCGCAGCCGCCATCGACGAAATCGAACGCGAAGCGCGGCACCCGCCGGCGCGCGCGCTTGCGCAAATCCGCGATGGTCGGAAATCGGCGGTGGAGCGCCGGCAGGCCTTCGGCTCCGGTGCCGCCGCGGCGGCGATGCTCGACCTCTACCGGCTTTTGCTCTTCCATGGCTTCCTCACTTCGGCCCGTCATATTCGAGAATGGTCAGCCCCGCGTTGGTGTCCGTGACATAGAGAAGCCCGCGCGTGTCGACATGGACGTCGCAGGACTGAATGACGCGCGGACGCGCGGATTGCTCGGGGATCATGCGCTCGGGCGCCGCCGGCACGAAATGCCCGGCCTCGCGCGGCCGGAACGGGTCGGCGATGTCGAACACGCGCACGCCGGCATTGTACCAGGTGGCGAAGATCAGGCTCGAGCTCCGGAACGAGCCGGGCCGGTTCTCATGCAGATTGTGGGGTCCGAATTTCGCGCCCTTGGCGTTGTAGTCGGCCTCGTCGGGCCGCGGCATCGTGGCGATGCTCACGGGGTTGGCGGGCTCGCGCACGTCGAAGATCCAGACGCATTTGACGCCGTCGGCGCCATTGTCGGCGGTCGCCTCGTCGCCAAGGACGAGAAGGTTCCGATCCGGCAACGGCAAGGGCGAATGCGTCCCGCCGCCAAAGGGCGGCGACCAGTTGCGATGGACGATGAGCTTGGGGTTCGCCGGCTCGCTGACATCGTGGATGGTGAGGCCGCCGTCGCGCCAGGCGCCATAGGCAAGATCGTTCGCGACGAGCGCATGGTGAAGCGCATACCGGCCCTTCCAGGTCGGCGTCTCGCCGCCGGCGCGCCACATGCCGGGCATCCACCACCGGCCGACGAAGCCCGGCCGTTCCGGGTCGGCCATGTCGACAATGGCGAGGATGTGATCGGCAAACCCGTCGAAATGCGCCGAGACATAGGCGTGACGGCCGCCCACATACCACATGCGATGAATGCCGAGACCCTCGACCGGCAGGAACGCGATCTCGCGCGGCGCGGTCGGCCGCGCGACATCGTAGATGCGCATGCCTGCAGAGAACGGAAGGTCACGGCGTTGGGTATCGGCGAGCGCGCGGGTGAAATACTCGGCGCTCGCTTGCGCTTTGGCCGGGTTGGGGCCGTTGACGACGAGGAGAAGATCGTCCGCAAGCTGGATATGGCTCGCCCGCGTGTTGGGCGGCATGGCGATGAAGCCGGCGGGCGCCGGATGTTTCGGGTCGCGCAGATCGAGGATGCTCACGCCCTCGGCATAAGTCTGCCCGACGAAGCCATAGCCCGAGCGATGGAGCATGAACTGCACGCCGTCGGGCTTGCCGCCCTGATCCGAGCGCGCGACGAAGCGGATATTGCGGCTGGAGTCCGGCGTCATGTCACCACCAGCGGATCGATCGCAAGCTCGGCCGCGAGTTTCGCAAGCGTGCTCACGAGCGGTGCGCGGATCGGCACGCCGCCGCGTCCCCGCTCGGCCGCGGTGCGATGACCATTGAGCCCGGGATAGCGCACTTCGGCGACGCCGGGACCCGGCTTCGAGGTACGGATGTCGCGCACGATCTTGTCGACGCGTCGCTTGAAATCGTCGATCGGGCCGAAATTCGCGACCTTCAGCGCCATGATCGCCTGACCCGTGTCGCCTGCGGCCGAGACCTCGTCGATATTGGCGGTATCGCGCCCGCTCGACATGCCGTTCAAGGCGCTGCCGAGCAAACTGAAGACGAGCGCCAGCCCGAATCCCTTGTACCCGCCGA
>DATJLY010000141.1:0-3826 GCA_035509095.1 Allostellaceae bacterium
CCCGCCCAGAACAGCGCCGGCGTGCTCTCGCCCGGACGGAGCTTCAACGGCGGGAGATCGTCGGCGTCGTGGAGCGCGCCTCTGCGCCGCAGCTCCTTCCACAGATAAAGCCCGTAGGCCGCAAGGAACAGGAACCCGAACCACGCCTTGCCGGGAAACGCGACCAGGCCCAGCGCGAGCTTGCAGAGGAAGATCACCAGGAACCAGGCCTGGTCGCGGCTGAGACGCGTGCAATCGACCTCGAGCGCCTGTTTCCGGCGCACCCGGAGGCGCTTTGATCCCAGCAGCGTCAGGCCCACGACCGAATAGGCGAGCGTGCTGAGCGCGAGCGGGCCGCCCAAGGCCGCGCCCACGCCGATCTCGCGCTCGGCATCGGTCGCGCCGAACGTGACGGCGACGAAGGTGACGATGCTCTCCGGCAGCGCGGTGCCGACGGCGGCGAGGATCGTGCCGGTCGCCGTCTCGGCGAGCTTCAGCCGGAATCCCACCCACTCGACGCCGTTCACGAAGAACTCGCACGAGAAATAGATGAGGATCGCGGAGCCGAAGAAGAGGATGAGCGTTAGGGCCATTGGGAACCCGGTGGGCCAGGCGGTGCGCTCTGACATCGACGGTCCCGCCCAGCCGGCCGGGAAAATCGATGTCAAAGGTCTCGCCAGAAACCGAACCGGATCGCCGGCGCCATGGCCGAAGCCAGTTATGTTGACGCAGGCCCCGCCGAGGCGGGCGGCTACTCCCCAATGACGGCGCGACCATAAGCCTCCGGAGCGCGCCGGTCAAAGCCGATCGCGGTGCGGTGGTTAACCTTTTGCTGACGCGCGGGCGGCAGAATGACCGCGTCGGGTCACCCGGGGGGATGAAATGACGGTCGGGGCCGCGAGCCAGGTTTCGCGCATGACGGCGCCGCCAGCGATGCTGGCGCGCGTCATCCCGGACGACATCCGCGACCCGCGACTACAGCGGTTCTTCGACTATTGGGCTGGCAAGCGCGGCCACCGGAAGATGCCGGCGCGCCGCGACCTCGACCCGCTCGATTTTCCCTACATTCTCGGCAATCTGATGCTGATCGACGTGCTGGGCGATCCGCCGCGCTTCCGGGTCCGGCTGCACGGCGCCAATGTCGTGGCGCGCATGCACTACGACATGACCGGCAAGCAATTGGACGAGGTGCCGCGGCCGGAATGGCGGGACTATATCCTCGACCGCTGCCGCGGCCTGGCCGCAAGCGGCGAGCCGCTGCTTCTCATGAACGACCTGCTTCTCGACGGCTGGACCTCGCGGTACGAGGCGCTGTGGCTGCCGCTGGGCGATGACGGCGCGCACGCCAACGTGCTGGTCTGCGGCATGATCTATGGCGAGCTGGGCTCGGCCCAGGGTTAGAGGCCGCGTCAGCTCCCGGGGACGATGCCCTTCGGCAGATTGATGCAGTGATTGGCGATGTCGAGCGCGCGGGTGAACCAGACCCGTTCCTTGAGCCTGTGCTCGATGCAATGGCTGAGCGCCCGGCGCAGCGCGCGCAGCCGGAACGGCTGCCCGACGATGAAGCCGTGGAGCGACACCGCCATCACCAGCGGCTGCTCGGCCGATTGCTCCACCATCTCGTCGAACTGATCGACGATCATGTCGGCGAAGTCGCGGCCCGTGTGATCGCGGTTCACATTGGCGCCCATGTCGTTCAATTCGAACGGATAGGGCACCGACAAAAGCGGGCCGGCGCGCGTCCTCATCCAGATCGGCTGATCATCGACCGGCCAGTCGAGATTGTGAGTATAGCCGGCCTCTTTCAGAAGGTCGGGCGTGACGCCGGTCTCGACGGCGCCCGGCCCCATCCAGCCCAAGGGACGCGTGCCGAGATGCCGGGCGATCGTCTCGGTGGTCTCCTTGATGAGGTTCGCCTCGTCCGCTTCCCACAAACCGACCAGCTCTTCGGCGTTGGTGCGGCCATGCCCCACCACGTCGTCGCCGCGCGCCTTGATGCGCGCGATGATGTCGGGATAGTGCGCGCACACGAGGCTGTTGAGCAGGATCGTCGCCGGAAGATGAAGCTGATCGAGCAGGCGGAAGAGGCGGAACACGCCCACCCGCACGCCATAGTCGCGCCAGGCGTAATTGCGCGTCGTCTGCGGGCCGCCGCGGTTCGTCGGATCGGCGCCGCGCCCGGCACGGAACGCGAAATGCTCGATATTGATGGCGACATAGAAGGCAAGCCGCTTTCCGCCGGGCCAGGAATAATCGGGGCGCGCTTCGATCGCGGAATAGTCATAGCGGCCGTGCGACGGCAAGGTGAGCATGGGACGTCCTTTCACGCCAGGTCGTCCAGAATACTCACTCACCCCTGACGCGAGCGCCTTTTTCGGCGACCGAACGCTTCATCATCAGGACCAGGAACAGGAGCGCAAACGTGACGAGGGCGAACATCCAGAAACTGTCGAAATAGGCGAGCGACGATGCTTGCTGCTGGCGTAGCTTGTAAAGCTCCTGCCACGCGAGTTGCTGCGCTGCGGCGGGATCGGCCGTCTGCTGGTGGAAGAACAAACGGGCGCGCCCCAGGAAGGCTTGCGCGGCCGCGTTGAAGGGGTCGAGATATTCGTTGAGGCGCAGGGTGTGGAATTGATCGCGCCGCTCGTTGAAGGTCTGCGCCATCGACGTTCCGACGCTGCCGCCCTCGTTGCGCAACAGGCTCAAAAGGCCGACGGCGGCGCCGCGCAGCTCCCGCGGCATATAAAGATAGGCTGCCACGTTCGCGGGCGCAAAACAGATCGCCAATCCGCCGACCAGGACCGCCCGCGGCCACACCGCTTCGCCCGGGCTGATGTCGAGGTTCATCTGCGACATCCAATAATTGCCGACGGTCATGCCCAGCAGCCCCAACGCAATCAGCCATCGGGCGTCCGTCCCGCGCCCGAGCGTGAGGCCAATGAGAGGCATCGCCACGACCGCAACGATCCCTGCCGGCGACATGACCACGCCGGCGTCGAGAGCGTCATAGCCGAACAGCGATTGAAGCAATCCGGGCAGTGACGTGCTGGCGCCGTAAAGCACCGCGTAGGCGCAAAAGATGATGATGCAGCACAGGGTGAAGTTGCGCTCGCGCAGCGGCCGGAAATTCACCACCGGGTTGCGGTGACGCAGCTCCCAAATGACCAGCGCAACGACCCCCACGCCGCAGCAAAGGGCAAGGGTCTGGACGCGCCAGAACGGATCGCCCAGCCAATCCCACTCTTGACCCTTGCTCAGCATCACTTCCCAGGACACCATGACGATGACCAGCAGAGACAAGCCGATCGAGTCGAACCGGAACGGCTCTTTCTTCAACTCCTGGCGCTGAGCGACGAGATAGTCGGGATCGCGGAGCGTGGCGTAGCTTGCGGCAAAGGCCAGAATCCCGATCGGCACGTTGATCAGAAAAACCCATCGCCAGTTGTACGCGTCGGTCAGCCAACCGCCGAGGGTCGGCCCGATGACCGGCGCGATGAGGGCGGCCAGGCCGAACAGGGTCATGGCGGCGCCTTGCTTTTCCGGCGGGAAGGCGTCCAGCAACACGCCCTGACTGCTGGGCTGCAGCCCGCCGCCGGCGAGACCCTGGATGACGCGGAACAGGATCAGCTCACCGAGACTGCCGGCCATCCCGCACAGCGCGGAGCTGAGGGTGAAGATGGCGATCGACAGCAGGAAATAATTGCGCCGGCCGAGATGCGCGCTCAGCCAACCCGTGATCGGCAGGATGATCGCGTTGGCGGCGAGATAGCTGGTGATGACCCATTCGCCGTCATCAACGGTCGCGGACAGCCCGCCGGCGATATACCGGAGCGCCACGACGGCGATC
>DATJLY010000142.1:0-8943 GCA_035509095.1 Allostellaceae bacterium
GGATGCCGGCGCCGACGCCTTGGCGATGCGGACGCGCAAATCGTACCAGGCGGCCTGTCCGGTCACCGGATCGGCGTTGGCATAGCGCATTCCGTCCTCGCGTTCCGGCAGCAGCTCGGAGATGAGGGGATTGACGAGAAATCCGCGCTTCGCCTCGCCGGCGTCCGGCGCAAGGTTCCACGCGCCCGACCGCTTGCCGATCGCGTTCCAGGTCCACACCGTGTCGCGATTGACGCCGTCCATCAGCTTCGCCTGCACGGTGATGGTGCCGTGATGGCTCGTGACGTCGATCCAATCGTCATCGGCGATGCCCAGGGCTTCGGCCAGCGACCGGTGCAGATGGAGCCGGTTCTCGCCGTGGATCTGGCGTAGCCAGGCATTCTGCGAACCCCAGCTATGGTACATCGCCATCGGCCGCTGCGTGATGGCGTGGAGCGGATAGTCGCCGGCCGCGACAGAAGCTTCCTCGAACGGCGGATACCAAATCGGAAGCGGGTCGAAATATGTGGCAATGCGCGCGCGATGCGGTTCGGGCGGCACCACGGCGCCCTTGCCCTCCGCGGCCAGCCGGAAGCGTTGCAACGGCTCGCTATAAAGCTGCAACACGATCGGATCGGCCCGATCGATGAATCCCATCGACACGGCCCAATCGAGATAGTGCCGGTTGACGTGCTTGAAATAGCGCGCCTCCGGCGGCACTTCGTGGCGCCACACGCAGCCATGCTCGACATAACGATCGAGCTGATGAGCGTTGGGCGCACCGATGCCATGTTTGTCTCCAGCACTGCCGCGCCAGCCGGCAAGCGAGCCAATGCCCGCGCGCCGCTCGTGATGGACGAGATAGTCGGGATAAAGGCCCGGATAACGCGGCGCGCCGCCGGCATGCACGAACCCCGGCAATTCGAGCCGTGCGCCCAGATCGATGAGAACATCCTGGAACGGCCGCACATCGCGGTGCGGCGTCACCACCGGTTGGCGGATCGAGTCGCACGCTGCATCGGGCTCGCTGATCGGACGGTCAAGCAGCGACATGCAGTCCCAGCGCTCGAGATAGGTGGTATCCGGCAGCACGAGGTCCGCGAACGCCACCATCTCGGAGTAATAGGCGTCGGAATAAAGGACGTGCGGGATGCGGTACTCGCCGGTTTGCGGATCGCGCGCCGCGAGCTTCGCCATCGTGCCGGTACTGTCCATCGCGGAGTTCCAGCTCGCGTTCGCCATATAGATGAACAGCGTGTCGATTGGATAGGGATCGTGCGCCCAGGCATCGTGAATGACGCGCTGGAACAGCCCATGCCCGGCGAGTGGCGCTTCCCATGAAAAGGCCTTGTCGATACGGACCGGCGTCCCATCCGCCGCGACGAGCAGATCTTCCGGCCCAGTCGGATAGCCGAGCGGCGCGCCGGCAAGGGGCGCGCGCGGAAGCGACAGCCCGACCGCGAGCTCCGAAGGGCGTCCCGCCGGCTTTGGCGGCGGCGGGATCGGGCGCGGATAGGGCGGGCGGTAGCGGAATCCTCCAGGCGCGTCGATGCTGCCCAACAGCGCCTGCAGCAGGTGGATGGCGCGGCAGGTATGGAATCCGTTCGAATGTGCCGAGATGCCGCGCATCGCATGCATGCTGACGGGGCGTCCAACCATTCGCTCGTGGCGCCGTCCGAACCGGTCCGTCCAGGGCTGCTCGACAACGAGGGGCTCCTCGAAGGCCGCATGGGCAAGCTCGGCCGCGATCCGCCGGATCGTTGCGGCCTCGATTCCCGTCTCCGCGGCGACGGTCTCGGGCGCATAGCGCCGGTCGAGATAGCGCTCGGCGACGAGGCGAAAGCTTGGCACGGCGCGGCGGCCGTCCGGCAACGTCGCAGGCGAGGACAGATCGGGTTGCGCGTCGGCGCGGTCCGCCGGGACGACGCGGCCCGTCACGCGGTCGCGGACGAGCGGCCGGTCGAGATCGTCACGCGCGAAAAGCCCGTGATCGGCAGCGCTCGGCTCGTCGATGACGAGCCATGGCGCGTTGGTCGTGCTGGCGAGCGACGCGGCGTCGACCCGCCCCGCCCGCAGCAGCTCATGCACCAGCGAGAGGACGAAGAGGCCGTCGGTGCCCGGGCGGATCGGAACCCATTCGTCGGCGATCGCCGAATAACCGGTACGCACCGGATTGACCGAGGTGATTTTGACGCCGCGTGCCCGCAAGCGGCCAAGCCCTATCTTGATCGGATTTGAATCGTGGTCTTCGGCCACGCCGAACATCAGCAGGTAGCGCGTCAAATCCCAGTCGGGCGAGCCGAATTCCCAGAACGATCCGCCGATCGTGTAAAACCCGGCCGCGGCCATGTTGACGGAACAGAACCCGCCATGGGCCGCGTAATTGGGTGTGCCGAACTGGCTCGCCCACCAGGCCGTCAGCGCTTGCGACTGGTCGCGCCCGGTGAAGAAAGCGAGCTTCTTCGGATCGTCGCGCCGGATCGCGCCGAGCCATTCCGTCGCGGTCGCCATCGCCTCTTCCCACGAGATCGCGCGGAACCGGCCTTCGCCGCGCGGGCCGACGCGCTTCAAGGGTCGGGTGAGCCGCGCCGGCGAGTAATGCTGCATGATCCCGGCGGAACCCTTGGCGCAAAGCACGCCGTGATTCACGGGGTGGTCGCGGTTTCCCTCGATATGGCGGACGGCGCCATTCTTCAAATGCACGTCGATGCCGCAGCGGCATGCGCACATGTAGCAGGTTGTCTTCTTGACCTCGTCGCCGACCAAGTGGTGGGTTGGCGGGGGCGGGTGGCCGGCCGCGCGCAATCTCATCCGATGAGCCGGCGCCAGCCTTCGGGCGCCAAGCCCTCGAGCGGCCGGAAGCGCGCCTTGTAGGCCATCTTCGAGCTGTCCTCGACGAGATAGCCGAGATAGACATAGGGCAGATGCCGCCGCAGCGCCTCGTCCACAAGCGCCAGCACCAGCATGTTGCCGAGGCTGCGATTGCCGTCCTCGGGATCGTAGAAGCTATAGACCGCCGAGACCCCGTCATCGAGAAGATCGACGAGGCACGCGCCGCGCAAGGTCTGGTTCGCGTCGTAAAGCTCGACGAGCCGCGTCGTCACCGGGCTGTCCTCGACCATGGCGCGATAATCGCCATAGGTCATCGCCGCCATGTCGCTGTCGGCGTGGCGCAAGCGCTGATAGCGCAGGAACAGGCGGAATTGCTCGACAGTGACGACAGGCGGTGCAAGCCGCGCCGTCAGGTCACGGTTCAAGTTGCGGATACGGCGCAGCGAGCGGCTGAGGACGAACTCCGCGACCGGAATGCGGACCGGGAGGCAAGCCTGGCAGCCGGAACAAGCCGGCCGATAGGCGAGATTATGGCTGCGGCGAAAGCCCGCGCGGGAGAGCGCGTTGTAGAACGTGGCGGCATTGCGGCCGACCAGTTCGGTGACGAGCTTACGCTCGACCCGGCCGCGGAGATAGGGGCAGGGCAGCGCGGCGGTTCGATAGAATTGCTGCGGTGGAACCGTGAGCGGCGCGTACCGGTCGATCTCGCGCGAAACCGGCGCCGCGTCTTGAGATGGTCGGCCTGCATGGCCTTCGGGCATTCTACGTCCTCGTGCGCGAACTCGTGCGCCGATTATGGACGAGCGGGGCAGGGCAAGGCTAGAGGGGACTAGGGGGTCGGTTGTTTCGCGGCCGCCTGGGCCGCCTGTTGAGGCGCCGGCGGCTCTTGGTTCTGGCGCAGCAGGACGATGCTGATGCGGCGGTTCTGCGGCGACGCCGGGTCTTTGGGGAAAAGCGGCTCCTGGTCGGCCATGCCGGTGACGCGCGCGATCCGGTCGGGGGATACGCCATCCGCCAGGAATTCGCGCCGGCTTGCATTGGCGCGGTCGGTCGACAGCTCCCAATTGGTGTAATTGCCGCCGGCGGGATAGGTCGAGGAATCGGTATGGCCGGTGATCGCGATCTTGTTGGGAAGCTTCATGATCACTTGCGACACGACGCCGATCAGCTTCTTCGCCGAGTCGAGCATGTCGGCCGAGCCCAGCGGATACATCGGCTGCTTGTCCTGATCGACGAGCTGGATGCGCAGCCCTTCCGGCGTGTTCTCGATGATGAGGTTGTCGGCAAGCTTCGCCAGCTCGGGCATGTCCTTGATCGCCTGCTTGAGCTGCGCCGCGGCTTCGTCGAACCGTTTTTGCTCCCGCTCGGCGTTGGCCTGCTCCAGTGTCTTGTCGTCGATCCGCTTGGGCTGGGCCGGCGGGGCGGTGTCGTCCTGGTCCTGCCGCGGATCGGCGCTGACCGTGCCGCCGCTGTCGCCGTCGTCGCCGTCATTGGGCTGGCGCTCCGCCATTCGCGCCACTTCGAGCTGAGGTGCCGAAGACGGGCTCGCCTGGGCGCCGGGGCTCCCGATGGTCAGGCCGCCCAGCACGCCGCCTGCGCCGCTTTGCGATTTCGAGCTGATGGTCGGGTCGAAATAGTCGGCGATGCCGCGTTTTTGCACGTCGGTCGTGACGTTCAACAGCCATAGCAGCAGGAAGAACGCCATCATCGCCGTGACGAAATCGGCATAAGCGACTTTCCACGCGCCGCCGTGATGGCCGCCATGGCCGCCCGACTTGACCTTCTTGATGATGACCGGGACGGCGTTGCCCTTCGATGCCGCCATGGATCACGCCGCCGCCGGCAGGTTCTCGACAGCTTCTTCCACCTCGTAGAAGGTCGGCCGCACATCGGAGGTAAGCGCCTTGCGCGCGAACTCCACGGCGACCGACGGCGCATATCCCTGCATGTAGGCAAGGATGCCCGCTTTGATACACAGGAAATAGCGCAGCTCGGTGTCGCCGCGGGCCTTGAGCGCGCCGGCGATCGGTGCCACGAACCCATAGGACAACAGCACGCCCATGAACGTGCCGACAAGCGCGCCGCCGATAAGGTGGCCCAGCACGGCCGGCGGCTCGGTGATCGAGCCCATCGTGTGGATGACGCCCAGCACCGCCGCGACGATGCCGAGCGCGGGCAAGGCGTCCGCGGTCGACTGCACCGCATTGACGACGTCGTGATGCTCGTTCTGGGTCGTCTCGATGTCCTCGTCCATCAGCGTTTCCATCTCGTGATGGTTGTCGGTGCCGAGGGTGAGGAGGCGCAGATAGTCGCAAATGAAGGTCAGCGCGTGATGGTCGGCGTGGAGCTTGGGAAAGCGCTGAAAGAGCGAGCTTTCCTCGGGATGCTCGACATGCTGTTCAAGGGCAAGCGCGCCTTTGGTCTTGGCGAGCTTGAACACGGTGTAAAGAAAGCTCAGAAGCTCGAGGATCGCGTCCTTGTCGTATTTCTCGGGCTTCAGGAGAGCCGGAATGGCGCTCGCGGCGGCCGAGAGGACCGGCTTGCGGTTCGAGGTGACGAAGGCGCCGGCCGCGGCGCCGACGATGATCAGCACCTCGAAGGGCTGAAACAGCACGTCGAGATGGCCGCCATTGGCGAGATATCCGCCAACGACGCTCGCCAGAACGATCACCGATCCAATGATGACGAACATGAGACCGCACGTGCCGCTTCGCGGAAAGAGTGCGGGAACCGGGTTAATTTTCCCTTTAGCGTATGGTTAAACCGAGCACGGAGAAGATGTTGTCGCGCAGGCGCCGGATGTGCCGTCCCGTTAGCGGCGATGGCGCAGGGCTTCCACGAAGAGGGCAAAGGCCGCCGAGGTCTGGCGCCGGCTCGGATAATAGAGGTGATAACCCGAATAGGGCGGGCACCAATCCTCGAGCACGCGGTGAAGGCGACCCTTGGCGATGAAGGGCTGCGCCAGACCCTCGGGTACATAGGCGAGACCAAACCCGGCCACTGCGGCGTGCAGCATCTGGAACGTGCCGTTGAAGACGAGTTGCCCCTCGACGCGCACCTTGAGCTCGCGGCCGCCTTTTTCGAACTCCCAGGCATAGAACCCGCCATGGGTCGGCAGGCGCAGATTGATGCAATCATGCCCGATCAGCTCTTGCGGCCGTTTCGGCGCGCCCCGGTTCTTGAAATAGGAGGGCGCGGCCACGACGGCGATGCGCATGTCGGGGCCAATCCTCACCGCGATCATGTCTTTCGCCACCTGCTCGCCGCTCCGCACGCCCGCGTCGAAGCGCTGAGCGACGATGTCGGTCAGACCATAGTCGATGGCGATCTCGACTTTGATGTCGGGGTATTGGCGCAGAAGCGGCGTGAGCTTCGGCCACAGGATCGTGTCGGCGGCATAATCCGTCGCCGTGACCCGAATGGTGCCGGACGGCGTCTCGCGAAGGGCGCTCACCGCCTCGATCTCGGCGTTGATCTCCTCGAACCGGGGACCGATCACGCGCAGAAGCCGTTCGCCCGCTTCCGTGGGCGACACGCTGCGCGTGGTGCGCGTGAGTAGCCGGACCCCGAGGCGCGCTTCGAGCCCGCGGATTGCGTGGCTCAAAGCCGATGGGGAAAGGCCGAGCCTCGCGGCGGCTTTGGTGAAGCTGCGCTCCTCGCCGATGGCGAGAAAGGCGACGAGGTCGTCGAGGTGGCCACGGTCCATTGCTGTGCCCAGTTCATAAGTGCATGCCGATTTTAGCGCCTAATCGCGAAAGCCGCGCCTTTCTACATGTCGGGCGAGGCCGGCCGGGGCGTCGGCTGGATTGCGGCAACACCGAGAGAACGGCAATGCACACCTCTGGCACTCTGACGCGACCCGACGCGATCACCACCTCGGATGTGGTGGTCGCCCTGCTGCCGCTCATCGCGGTGGTCGGGTTCGTGTTCCTCGTCACCGGGCTTGCGATCCCCGTGCTGCCGCTCCATGTCCATCAGGGGCTTGGCCTCGGCACTTTTGTCGTGGGCCTCGTCTCGGGTAGCCAGTTTGCGGCCTCGCTCGTGTCGCGGATCTGGTCGGGCCGCTACGCCGATCTCCGCGGCGCCAAGCGCGCCGTTGCTGCCGGTCTTGTGGCCGCATCGGCAGCGGGTCTCCTTTATCTCGCCTCGCTCAGGTTCGTCGAGGCGCCGGCCGCTTCGGTCGCGATTCTTGTGCTGGGGCGCGCGCTTCTTGGGGGTGCGGAGAGCTTCATCATCACGGGCGTACTGAGCTGGGGCCTGGCGCTCGTCGCCGCGCATAACTCGGGCAAGGTCATCGCCTGGATCGGAACGGCGCTCTACGCGGCCTTCGCCGTCGGTGCACCGGTCGGCATCGCCCTTTATGCGACCTATGGGTTCCAGGCGATCGCTTGGGTGACGGTCGGGGTGCCGCTCTTGGGACTGCTCCTGATCCTGCCGCTTCGCGCGGTGGCACCCATTCCCCGTGCTCAGCCTTCTCTCGCGACGGTCCTCGGCGCGGTTTTTCTTCCAGGCATCGGGCTTGCCTTCAGCAGCCTCGGCTTCGGCGCGATTACCACCTTCATCACGCTCCTTTTCGCCGATCGCGGGTGGACGCCCGTGTGGCTGGCCATGAGCTCATTTGCGGGCGCCTTCATGGCGATGCGCATCGCCTTTGGCCACGTTCCTGACCGGGTGGGCGGCGCCAAGGTGGCGCTGGTATCGGTGCTGATGGAAGCCGTGGGGCTCGTCGTGATCTGGCTCGCGCCGTCGTCGAGCCTCGCGGTCGCGGGTGTCACGCTCACGGGCCTCGGCTATGCGCTCGTCTATCCTGGGCTTGGGATCGAGGCGGTGTCTCGGGTCCCGCCGCAAAGCCGCGGCTTAGCCATGGGCGCCTACACCGCTTTCATCGATCTGACGCTTGGAACCGCCAATCCGTTGCTTGGACTGCTCGCCGCCGGTGCCGGCCTCAACTCCGTGTTCCTTGCGAGTGCGCTGATGGTGCTGTGCGCGGCGATCGTTCTGATCCGCATCATGAGAACGGGATCACGCACCTCTTGCCCCACAGAAGGAGACTGACGATGGAGATCAGGAGAAATGGCTCTCAACCCTCGGGCACTGGACCCGC
The DNA here is from genome assembly GCA_035509095.1 of Allostellaceae bacterium. GTDB lineage: Bacteria > Pseudomonadota > Alphaproteobacteria > ATCC43930 > CGMCC-115725 > DATJLY01. The sequence goes on from DATJLY010000142.1 coordinate 7,916, forward strand.
GGAATATTTCACCGGGACGGTCCGCGTGGACCCGCTGTTCCAGGCGCCGGAACCGGCTCGCGCAACCGGCGCCAGCGTCACATTCGAGCCGGGCGCGCGCACGGCCTGGCATGCACATCCCCTGGGTCAGACATTGATCGTAACGGCCGGCTGCGGACGGGTGCAGCGTTGGGGTGGCCCTGTCGAGGAAATTCGGTCTGGCGACGTGGTCTGGATTCCGCCCAAGGAAAAGCACTGGCATGGCGCGGCCCCGACCACGGCGATGACGCATATCGCCATCCAGGAACATGACGATGCAGGCGCCGTCGTAGAATGGATGGAACAGGTCAGCGACGACCAATACCAACCCGGATAGCGTTCACCCCAACGCCTCGTCGAGATCGGCGATCAGGTCGGCGACGTCTTCGATCCCGACCGACAAACGCACGAGGCTGTCGCCGATCCCGAGCGCCAGGCGGCGGTCGGGCGGAAGGGACGCATGGGTCATGATCGCGGGATGCTCGATCAGGCTTTCGATGCCGCCGAGGCTCTCGGCCAGGGCGAAGATGCGGACCCGTTCGAGAAAGCGCCGCGTCTCGGCAAGCCCCCCGTCAAGCTCGGCCGTGACCATGCCGCCGAACCCGTTCATCTGGCGGCGTGCCAGCGCATGCTGCGGATGGCTTTCGAGACCCGGGTAATGGACGCGCCGGACGCGCCGATGCCGGGAGAGATGCTGGGCGACCGCGAGGGCGTTGGCGCAATGGCGCTCCATCCGCAGCGCCAGGGTCTTGAGGCCGCGCAGCGCCAGGAAACTGTCGAACGGCCCGGCGATCGCGCCGACCGCGTTCTGAAGAAAGGTGAGGCGGTCCGCGAGTTCCGCATTCTCGCCAACCACAACGACGCCGCCCACCATGTCGGAATGACCGTTGAGATATTTGGTCGCGGAATGCAGCACCAGCGAGAATCCCGCCTCGAGCGGGCGCTGCACAGAGGGGCTTGCGAACGTGTTGTCGGCGAGCGCGATGATGCCGCGGTCGCGCGCGACCTTT
>DATJLY010000143.1:0-11677 GCA_035509095.1 Allostellaceae bacterium
CTGCTCGGAGTCCGAGAAGCCGGCCATCAGCTCTTTGTTCAGCCAATTCTCGATGATGGCGTTGAACACGGCGTGGCCGCGCGGCGTCAATTCAACGCGGGTCTCGCGCGCGTTGCGCGGGTTCTTGAGCCGGGCGGCGAGCTGACGCTTTACGAGACGCGTCACCGCGAGGCTGGCGCGTTGGAAATCGAGGCTCGCGTTATGGGCAAGCTTGGTGAGGGAAATCGGCGGTTCGGCGGCCAAATGCACGACGATCAGCCATTCGAGCATGCTGAGATCGAACATGCGCCGAAACCGTTGCGATGCCGCGCGCCGCACGAGCGTGGACAAACGGATGACCTGTGCCGCGAGCAGGCTTTGATCGCTGTGGTAATCAGACGCTTGGCCGGCCGATTGGCCATCGTCGCTCGGACCGAAATCGGAAGCCATCCCCGCTCACGACCTTGGCGGAAGGCCTAGCGCCCCGCCTCAACAACCGCTTTAAGGCTAATATAGGGATGAAACGATAATGCATGCCATTCGAGCATCGCAGGCATCCCAAAGTGCCTAAGTTTATCAAGCACATCGATTGTATGTGCTTTATATAACACACTATGTGGCGTAATTGCCACTGATCGTTTCAAACTTACCCGCCCCTCTCGCCCATCTCTTGCTGTCGACGCCAAGACCCGGTTCCTTAGCAGCGCGGAAGCTGAACCTTCCGCGCGAATTTCCTCCGGGGGTCTAGATGACAAAGAAAGACAAACTCTCACGGACACTGGCGGTTGGCGGCCTGACGGCGGCAGTCGCCTTGCTGGTCGGCCTGTCGGAGGCCAACGCCCAGGCGCCGGCACCGGCGCCGCCGCTATCCGGCGCGGGCTCGTTCCCGCTGTCGTTCATCGTGCCGGGCACCAATACGTCGCTGCATGTCGGCGGGTTCGTCCAGTTCGACGCGCGCTATCAGATGAGCTCATTCGGCGGCAGCACGTCGCCGGGCGCCGACTACAACATCTATCCCGGCGCGGTCGCGATCGAAGGCAATGGCGTCGGCACTGCGGCCGGCCACAGCCTCCACGGCACGCTCTACATGACGGCGCAGTCCTCGCGCGTCCAATTGGAAACCCGGACGCCGTCGGCCTATGGCGAAGTCAAGACCTTCATCGAGTTCGACTTCTCCGGCTCGGCCAGCGCCTCGGGCACGGCCGGCCTCACCAACACCACGACCGGCGCGACGCAAGAGCCGTCGAACTTCCTCGACCTGCCGCGCTTGAAGCAGGCCTATGGCACGTTGGGTCCGTTCGCGATCGGCCAGTTCTCGTCGAACTATGCCGACCTTGCGGCGTGGCCGGACGGTATCTTCGGCGCCGTCGCGGCGGGCATCCCGGACGGGCCGGGCACCGCGTTCGTGCCACAAGCCCGTTACACCTATCTCCTGCCGCAGGGTATAAGCCTGTCCGGGTCGGTCGAATACAACGACACCGGCGGGTATATCGGCACCTCCAACGGCGCAAGCCCGCTTGCCGGCGGCGCTCCGGGCGTCCCGGCCGGCCAGGCGCCCTCGTTCAACGACTACAACGCCCCGGGCGTCATCGGCAAGTTCCCGGCGTTCACCGGCACCGCACAAGTGCAGCAGCCGTGGGGTCATACTGCGTTCCACGTGGTGGTCGCGAACACCGACTTGCGCAATGTCGGCGGCGTGCTCGGCGGTGCTCTGGGCGCCGCCGGTGCCGGAACGACCCCGCCGGCCGGGTTGTCGCCGGGCGGCCACATCCAGCGCTGGGGCTATCAGACCAGCGTGACCGGCCACATCAACACGATCGGCAGGGACAAGATCGTCTTCAACGCGGAGTACGGCCAAGGCGCCGACGGCTATTCCTGGGACATGCAGAACCTGGGCCTTCAGACGATCGAAGACCTGGTCTGCTCGCTCAACGGCACGACCACGGCGTTGTCGCAGAGCATCGTCTGTTCGCAGCCGCGCAATGTGGGCGGCAATCTCCAGTATGTCCATTTCTGGAATGATCAATGGCGGTCGGCGGTCGATGTCGGCTACGCCACGGCGAGCAAGCCGAATGCGGCCGCGACCTGGATCGCGACCACGCCGTCGAATGCCGGCGTGAGCAACGTCCTCACCGACCTGGAGCGCCGGCACGTGACGGCGTTCGCTTATACCGGCTGGACCCCGATCGCGGGCGTGCAGTTCGGCCTCGAATACGAATGGTACCTGCGTCAGGTCTGGTCGGGCGCGCATGGCAACGCCAACCAGATCTCGTTCCAGTCGCTATTCGCCTTCTAAAATCCGGGCGCACGAGAGCCTGAAACGATGCCCGCCGGCCGCAAGGCCGGCGGGTTTTCTTTGCCCTCGATGACCCGGTCAGCCGCTGATGAAACGAAGGTCGCGCATGTCGCCGACGGCGAGCTGCGGGTCGATCATGACGACCACGAACGTGTTCTCGCACCCCGAGGTCGAACCGCCGCCATCGCGGCCGCCGCCGCCGCCACACGGAACCCACGATCTCAGCGATTCGATGCGGGCATAGGCGATCTCGCCCGGCCGCAAGACGACGGTCTTGAACTGATAGGGGAAAATGCCATAGCTCCGCACCGAGATCGTGTACTGCCCCGGCGCAACGTCGCGGTAAAACACCGTGCCGGTCTCGGTCAGGCCGACCGGGGCGCCGTTGAGATAGGCCTCGGTCGGCGTCGTCGAATCGTAAATCTCCAGCTCACGATAGAAATAGATGCGTGCGGAGCCCGCCGGAACGGCCGGCACGGTGGCGGCGACACTGCCATAGGGTGCGCCCGGCGGCGCACAGCTGGACAGACCCAGCATCAGCGCAATGAGCGCTCCCTTCAGTGTCCTCGGCATAGCACGCCTCCCGCAACGGCGAGTCCGGCGCTTCTACCAGTTCGGGAAGTCCGAACCTAGAAGGTTTTTCGCGTCATGGGCCGCCGGAATAGTTCGGCTGCAGATGCGACCCGTTGGAGATCTCGTCGCATGTCCCCATTCCATGGCACTCCGGTGCGCTGCTATAGGGCGCGTAGCTGCCATAGTCGGAGGGATAAGAGTACGAATACGCATAGGGATAATAGGTATTGTAGGCATAGGGCTCCGGCGCGTAGCAGCCTGCGAGCGCGAGCGCGCCGCCGGTGAGCAGCAACGCTGTGGCAAGTGCGCGTTTCATTGTCATCTCCACTGCATTCAGACCAAGGAAACGCGCCCCGCGCGCCAGCCGTTCCCGGGCTGCCCAAGAGGCGCCCCGTGCTTCGACAATAGGTTGCGTGCAGACGCAATGATCGGGCGTAGGCGTGCTATTCGACGTCCGCGGCGAGTCCGCGGCGCGAGACGCCCATCAGCGCCGCAAGCCGGTCGGGCATCTCCAGCAACTCGCCGCTCGGCCCTTCGTGGACGATGCGGCCGCGATCGAGCACGATCGCGTGCGCGGCGAATTCGAGCGCGATGCGCGCGTGCTGCTCGACCAGCAGGATGGCGAGGTCGTCTTCTTCCTTCAACCGCGCGAGCCCCGCCAGCACCACATCGACGATGACCGGCGCCAATCCCTCGAGCGGCTCGTCCATCAACAGCAAGGTCGGATTGCCCATGAGCGCGCGGCCGATGCTCAGCATCTGCTGTTCGCCGCCCGACAGCTCGTTGCCGCGATGGCGCCGCCGTTCGGCAAGCGAGGGGAAAAAATCATAGACCCGCTCGCGCGTCCAGCGGCCGGCGCGGCCCGCCACCGTCAGATTCTCATCGACCGTCAGCGATTTGAAGATCTCGCGCTCCTGCGGCACGAAGCCGATGCCGAGTCGCGCGCGGCGATAAGGGGCAAGCGGCGCGAGCGCCTGGCCGCGGAACGCGATGGTGCCGCCGTGAAGGCTGGTGTGTCCGACGATGGTGGCAAGCAGCGTCGACTTGCCGACGCCGTTACGGCCGAGGATCGCCAAGGTGCCGCCCGCGGGCACCGAAAGCGATACGCCCTCGAGTACGATCGTCTCGCCATATCCGGCGCGCACGGAAGAGAGCTCGAGCGCCGCCGTCATGCGTGTTCCCGCTCGCCGAGATAGACCTGGCGCACCCGGGGATCGGACGCGATCTCGGCCGGCGCGCCCTCGACGAGCACGGCGCCTTGCACCAGCACCGTGATGCGGCGCGCGAGCCGGAACACCAGGTCCATGTCGTGCTCGATGATGAGGATGGAGATGTCGGCCGGAAGTCCCTCGATCAGGTCGATGATGGTGCCGCTTTCGCCCGAGGGCACGCCCGCGGCCGGCTCGTCGAGCAGCAGCACCTTGGGCTTCAGGCCCAGCGCCACGGCGATCTCGACCATGCGCTGACGGCCATAGGCGAGCTCCTTCACGAGGCGCAGCGCGTCATCGGCGATGCCCAGCCGATCGAGAAGCGCATAGGCTTCTTCGATCACCGCGCGGCGCCGCCCCGCCGGCCGCACGATTCCACCAGCGACGCCGATGCGCTCGGCCACTGCCAAGGTCACGTTTTCGAGCACGGTGAGGCCGCGGAACAGGGTGGTGATCTGGAACGTGCGGACGAGACCGCGCTTCACGCGCTCGGCCTGGGCGAGCCCGGTCACGTCCGCGCCGCCCATGAGGATCCGCCCCCCGCTCGGATGGAGCGCGCCGGTCACGAGATTGACGAAGGTCGTCTTGCCGGCGCCGTTAGGGCCGATGAGCGCATGCCTTGCGCCCGGCTCGAGCCGGAAGTCGATCGCGTTGGCGACGCGCAGCGCGCCGAAGCTCATCGACAGCGCGCGTGTTTCGAGCGCGGCATCGCTCACGCCGATCTCCTGACACGGCGCAGAAGCCGGTCGGCAAGGCCGAACGCGCCGCCCGGCGCGAACACCACGACCAGCACGAGGACGAGCCCGATATAGAAATACCAATAGACCGGATCGATCGCCGCGAACCGGTCCTGCAGGATCATATAAAGCGGCACGCCGATGAAGGCGCCGTAAAGCCGTCCCACGCCGCCGAGGATCAGCATGATCAGGATCGCGCCGGACCGGTTGATCGGGTCGAGCGAATCGAGCCCGACAAAGCCGGTCGTCTGCGCGATGAGCGCACCCGACGCGCCCGCCATCGCCGCCGCGATCGAATAGATGGTGAGACGCCGCCAATAGACCGGCGATCCAATCGCATGCATGCGCCGCTCATTCTCGCGGATGCCCGTGAGCGAGCGGCCGAACGGCGAATGAACGATCCCGCGCGCGATCACCCAGCACAGGAACAGCACGGAAAGGCAATACCAATAGGCGGTCTGGCCATAGAGGTCGAAGCTGAATCCCAGCACCGGCAGGACGTTCATGCCGGAAAGACCATCGGCGCCACCGGTGATCGCCGCCGCCTTGTTCGCGGCCTCGTAGAGCATGCTGGCGACGACGAGGGTCACCATGAGAAGCGTCAAGCCTTGCGTCCTCAGCACGATCGCGCCGCTCACCAATCCCACGAGCCCGGCGACCGCCGCCGCGATCACAAGGCCGGACAGCGGCTCGCCCCAGCCATGCGCGGCGAGAAGCCCCGCGGTATAGGCGCCGGCGCCGAACAGCGCGGCGTGACCCAAGGTCACGATCCCGGCATAGCCCAGAATGAGATCGAGCGAGAGCCCGAACAGGATCGTCGCCAGAACCTGCGAGCCCAGCGCCAAATAGTCGGGAAAGAGGAAATAAGCCGCAACCGCGACCGCCCAGGGAACGAGCTCGCCCCAGGCCAAACGATGGCGCCGCGCGAACGCGTCGACGACGCGAGCCGCGGCGGTCGGGGTCGCTTCGGTCGCGCTCATGCGAGACCGAAGAGCCCGCGCGGCCGCACCAGCAGAACGACGAGGGTGATCGCGTAGATGAAGAAGGCGCCGAAATCGGGCAGCAGATATTTGAAGCCGGTGTCGGCCACGCCCAGCAGCAGCGCGGCGAAGAACGGCCCGCGGATCGAGCCCAGCCCGCCCACCGACACGACGATCAGGAAATAGACGAGATGCTCGAGCGCGTAGGCCGGCTCGATCGCGAGAATCTCGGCGCCGAGCGAGCCGCCGAGCGCCGCGAGCGCGCTGCCGAGCGCGAAGGTCCAGGTGAAGAGCTGCGACGTGTTGATGCCAACCGATTGCGCCATGCGGCGGTTGTCTACGGCGGCGCGGATCTGCGCGCCGAACCGCGTGCGCTCGAGCCCGAGCCAAAGCACGGCGAACACGACCGCGCCGGCAAGGATGACGAAGCTGCGGAAGGCGGGGAACTGACGCCCGGCGACAGTGATGCTGCCGGAGAGCCATTGCGGCGGTTGGAACGGCTGCGCGAGCGGCCCCCAGAAGAACTTGCAGACCGCGACCGACATGAAGACGAGCCCGATCGTCAGCAGCACCTGGTCGAGCTCGTCGCCGCCATAGAGCCGCCGGTACAAAAGCCACTCGAGCGGTATCGACAGGATGACGGCACCGATCATGCCGCCCACCACCGCCGGCAGGAACGGTACGCCAAAGCTCATCATCAGCGCCGTCGCGACATAGCCGCCCGCGGTCGCGAACACGCCATGCGCCAGATTGACGACGCCCATGAGTCCCATCGTTACCGAGAGCCCTACCGACACGAGGTAGAGCACCATGCCATAGGCGACGCCGAAGAAAAGGATGCTGACGGCGGCGACAAGCGAGTCAGACATGGACGCGACGGCTCATCACCCCTTCCTATTTGGCGGCGTAGGGTTGTCCCATCGCGTCCATCAGGCCGAGATTGTCGAACTCGGTATCGAACAGCTTGCCGTTTCGCATCTCGAGACGCCGCATATAGACGTTCTGCACGATCTGCCGCGTCGACGGGTCGATCAGCCATTCGCCTTTCGGGCCGTTCGAATCCTTGTAATGGCTGAAGAAGTCCATCGCCTGCTCGCCGGTGAACTTGCCCTTCGTCGCCTTGATCATGTCGAAGATCATCTTCATGCCGCTCCAGGCGTCGGCGGTCTCGAAATCGGGCGCCAGCTTGGTGCCGTATTGCTTGTAGTAGTCGGCGACGAATTCCTTGTTGCCCGGCCGGGTCGCATCGGAATCATAGACGCCCGATGTGACGAGGCCGACGCCCAGCGATCCGATATTCGGAAACTCCTCGTCGGGATCAAGGTCCTCGGTCGAGATGACGGTGATGCCCGCGCCCTTGAAGTCGAGGTCGTGCACCGCGCGCAACACCGAGGTCGCCTGGGCGCCCGCGGGCACGAAGACATAGAGGACGTCGGGCTTGGCATCCTTCACCTTTTGCAGGAACGGCGCGAAATCGGGCGTCTGCGGCGGCGCCGGGAATTTCACGCTGCCGATGACCTGGCCGCCGGCCTCGGTGAAGGATTTCGTGAACGCGGCGGCGCCCTCGTTGCCGGGTGCATAATCGGTCGCGGCGGTATAGGCCTTCTTGTAGCCCTGCTTTGCCGCCCATTTGCCAAGCGGATAGGCTTGCTGGGTCAAGGTGAAAGAGGTGCGGACCATGAACGGCGACATGCCGACGGCGGGAAGCGCCGCGGCGTTGAGGCTGACCATCGGCACCTTGCCCTGGGTCGCGACCGGTGCCACCGCCATGAAATTGGGCGACCACACGAAGCCGGTGATGAGGTTGACGTGGTCGCGTGTCACGAGCTCCTGGGCGAGGCGCTTCGCGGTATCGGGGTTGAGGCCGGTATCATCGCGCTTCACGAGCTCGACCTTGACCCCGCCCAGATCCTTCGCGTGGAGCTTGTCATAAAGCTCGAGGCCTCGTTCCAGCATCTCGCCTTGCTGCACGTCGGGTCCGGAAAGCGTGTTGATGACGCCGATCTTGACGGTCTGCGCGGATGCGGCGGTGCCGAACGCGATGAGAAGCGCCGGCGCTGAAACGAGCAGTTTGTGCATTCTTCTTTCCTCCCTCGGAGCCGCCCGCGCAATGCGTGCGGGATGTAGTTGCGCCACTATAAGGGGCGCCTATCCGGCCGGCAATATTTGGACACCGGCAATCAATCGGGGTTGTGCCGCGGTGCCGCGTCGCCGCTCGCGAGCCATTCCCGATAATGCCGCAGCGACCACTCGACCGATGGAAACGCCAGGTCGGCCCACGGAATCTCGTCCCATCGGAAGAGCCGCGCCTCGAGGCTCTCGGGTCCCGGCGCCAGCTCCGGACCAGAAAGCCGCGCGCGAAAGATGAGCTGCACCTGCGACAGCCGCGGGATGTCATAGACGGCGAGGAGGCCATCGATCGCAATTCGCACGCCGGCTTCTTCCATCGCCTCGCGCTCGGCGCCGGCCTTCGAGGCCTCGTTGAGCTCGAGATAGCCCGCGGGCAAGGTCCAGAACTCACGGCGCGGATCGATGGCGCGGCGACACAGAAGGATGCGTTCCTGCCACTCGCACACCGATCCGACGATGATCTTGGGATTTTCGTAAGCGATGAATCCGCAGTCCGCGCAGACTTTGCGCTCGCGATTGTCGCCTGACGGGATGGTGAGAAGGAAAGGGTCTCGCGCGGCCGGGCGATCGGACAAGAGGGCCGGCTCAGGCCAGAATGTCGACGATGTTGCCACGTGTGCGCGGGGCGTTTGGGGCGCTCTCGCGCGGCTGCGCCTTCGCGACGACCACCGTGGGCTTGCGCGCCGGCGCCTGCGCCGAGCGCTCGCCCGCCACCGGCGCCACGACGATTTCCGGCTTGCCCATCGGGGGCAAAGGATTGGCGTCGAGCCAGACCATGGGGCAAGACTAGCACCGCGACAAAGGTCGCGGCAATCGGCGGCCGCATCCCCGCGTCAGGTCACTCGCGCGCAAGACGAGACAATTTTGCCACGTATGTTCGGATTTTCGGCCTTAGAGCCGGCTCTTGCCAATAGAGGTGGAGTGCGATTCACGTCCCGGATGGAAGCGGTCCGCTTCCGTCCGGGACGACCGCACTCTAGCGCGCTGCCGCTCGCGTCAGAGCCACGACCCCTGGAAGCTCGCGGCCTTCGATCCATTCAAGGAAGGCGCCCCCCGCGGTCGAGACATAGGTGAAATCGTCGGTGACGCCTGCCGTGGCGAGCGCTGCGACCGTGTCGCCGCCGCCGGCGACGCTGGTGAGATGGCCTTGCCGCGTCAGCGCCGCCACGCGCTTTGCAAGCGCGGTGGTGCCGGCGTCAAAGGGCTTCGTCTCGAACGCGCCAACCGGGCCGTTCCACAGCAAGGTGCGGCAACCTCTGAGCCGTTCGCCGATCTCCTCGACGCTTCGGCGTCCGATGTCGAGGATCATCTGGTCGGCGGGCACGCGATCGATCGCCACCTTGTCCGTCGGCACGCCCGGCGCGAGCTTTGCCGCGATCACCGCGTCGACCGGCAGGACCAGCTCCTTGCCCTGTTTTGCCGCGCGCTCCACAAGGCCGCGCGCGGTTTCCTCCATGTCGCGTTCGACGAGCGACGTTCCGATCTCGACCCCTTTGGCGTGAAGCAGCGTGTTGGCCATCGCGCCGCCGATCACGAGGACGTCGACTTTACTTAGCATGTGGTTGAGGAGGTCGAGCTTCGTCGACACCTTGGCGCCGCCGACGATCGCCATGACCGGCCGCGCCGGCGCCTCGAGCGCCGCGGCAAGCGCGTGGAGTTCGGCCTGCATGAGGCGCCCGGCAATCGACGGCATGAGATGCGTGATCGCTTCGACCGAGGCATGGGCGCGATGCGACACCGAGAAGGCGTCGTTGACGTAGAAATCGCCAAGCGCCGCGAGGCCGCGCGCGAACGAGGGATCGTTCGCTTCTTCCTCCTTGTGATAGCGCAGATTCTCGAGAAGCAGGATCGACGCGGTCGAAGAGGGGGAGACCGAAAACCCCGCCATCCCGACGCTGAACGGCTCGCCATCGCTTCTCGCGCGCAGTTCCCGCACGGCGCGTCGTGCCGCCGGGCCGATGCACTCGTGGACAAAGGCGACCGGTCGGCCACCCAGCGCGCGCGCTAGCGCCGGCACGATCGGCGCCAGCGACAGGTCGGGTTCGCGGTCCTTGGGCCGGCCGAAATGTGACATCACCACGACGCGCGCGCCTTTGTCGCCGAGCTCCAGGATCGTAGGAGCGAGCCGTTCGAGCCGGGTCGCGTCGCTGACCCGGCCGTCCGCCATCGGCACGTTGAGGTCCGCGCGCAGCAGCACGGTCTTGCCGATAGGATCGATGTCGTCGAGCGTCAGGAACTTGGGCATGTCACAGAGGAAAAACGGCCTCGAGGGCCGCTTTGTTGCGTCTTAAGCGTCGTTCGGCGGGACCCAGGGAATGCAGGCGACCTCGATCCCTTCGTCGGCCAGGGCGCGCGATTCGACCGGCGTTGCCTCGCCATAGATGCCGCGCGCCGGGGTCTCGCCGCGATGGATGCGGCGCGCCTCCTCGGCGAAGCCGGGGCCTACATAATCGCAATGCGTCTCGACCTGCTTGCGCAGCTCTTGGAGCGCACGGCGCATCTCGGCGGCCGAGGGCGGGGCGGGCTCTTGCGACCGTCCGAGCCGCGGCGCCATCAGCGCCTTCTCGACGGATTTGTCGCCGCAGACCGGGCAGGCGAGGTCGCCAGACGCGTGCTGGCGGTCGAACGCGTCGTTATCGCGGAACCAGCCTTCGAATTCGTGGTCGGCGGCGCATTTGAGCCGGAACAGGATCATGCCCGAATCCTACCATCGACCGGGTTAAGCGTAAATTCCCCAGCCGGGCCCGCGAACGGGCGGTCATGGTCGAGAGACGGCACCGACCGGCGCGCCTCCTCGATGCGTGCCGGGTCGATCCGGGCAAGGATCATCCCCGGACCGTCCTCCGCCTCGGCTAGGATCTCGCCCCACGGCGCCACGATCAGCGCGTGGCCATAGGTGCGGCGGCCTTCGGCATGCTCGCCCCACTGCGCCGGGGCGAACACGAAGCAGAAATTCTCGATCGCGCGCGCCCGCAACAAGACATGCCAATGCGCGCGGCCCGTGGGCACCGTGAAGGCCGACGGGATCGACAGGAACTGCGCGCCGCCTTGCGCCAGCGCGCGATAGAGATGCGGGAAGCGCAGGTCATAGCAGACCGTCATGCCCAGGACGCCCCAGGGCAGGCGGGCGAGGATTGCCTTGTCGCCGGGCCGGAACGCCGCCGATTCGCGATAGGTTTCGCCCCCCGCGAGCGAGACGTCGAACATGTGGATCTTGTCATAACGCGCCGCCACCTGCCCGTCGGGCGAAAGCAGGATCGAGCGGTTGGCAAGACGGCCGTCGCCGCCTTCCTCGCGGACGACGATCGAGCCTAGGAGAAGCCACGCGCCGGTCTCGCGCGCGAGCGCGGCGAAGGCGGCGAGCATCGGGTGGCGCGCTTCGGGCATCGCCTTCTCGAGCCGGAGCGCGCGCCGCGGCTCCATCATGTCGCTCACCTCGGGCGTCATGATCAGGTCGGCCCCTTGATCGCGCGCGCGGCGGACCAGATCGGAAGCAGCCGCGATGTTGGGCGTGATCTCGCGGGCCGCGTTGAGCTGAAGACAGGCGGCGGTGAAAGCGCCGCTCACGCGCCACGCCCGAGCAGCGGATCGAGCTTGCCGGCCGCCTCGAGCGCCACCAGCTCGTCCGAGCCGCCGATATGGACACCGTCGATGAAGATCTGCGGCACCGTGGTCCCGCCGCCCGAGCGCTCCACCATCTCGTCGCGCCGGGAGGGGTCCTCCAGCAGATCGATATCCTCGTATGCGACGCCCTTGCGGTCCAACAGCGCGCGC
>DATJLY010000144.1:0-6725 GCA_035509095.1 Allostellaceae bacterium
GAGCGGCGGAGTTGGGTCATGGCTGCACCCCCGTCGCGCCGAACATAAGGAGGCGTTGCGATTAGGGCAGCCGTTTCGGATGGGGTTCGCGCCGCGATCGTTGGTTAGGACTTCGCTTTCTTGAGTTCTGGTTCGCGGCCTCTTTTCTCGACTTCTTCGCCTTGTGCAAATTTTTCTGAAACTGCTTTTTCACCGTGAGTTAATAGAACGAATTCCTTGAGAAACCGCCGCTAACCGCGGCGCTCCCAGCAACCTGCAACCTTAGGAAGGCTAGAGCTATGTCCAAATTCCTGCGCAGTTTCAGCCGCGACGAGCGCGGCATCTCGTCGATCGAGTACGCGATGTTGGCGGTCGGTATCGCGCTCGCAATTCTTGCCGGCGCCCAGTTCCTTGGGAACAGCATCAACAGCGGACTCTCAACGATCGGCACGGATATCACCACGGACCTCAGCTCGGCAGGATCGGCTGGCTCAGGCGGCTCCGGTGGCGCGTCGACCCGGTGATTTTGTGACGTCGTCTGGTGGATTGCATCACGGTTAAGGAACCCCCGCCCTTGGGCGGGCCGGGGGCACGGCCATGATCAGCGTCGTCCTGGCGCTAGCGGTTGGCGTTTTGGGATGGGCCGCCTATGGCGATGCCAGATGGCGGCGCATACCGAATGAAGTGTCGATTGCCGTGGCCGCACTGGGTGCGCTGCGCCTCGTCCTGGCCGGCGATCCGGGTGCCGCGCTCCGGACTGTGGTCGTCGCCGCGATCGTGCTCGCCGTGTCCTTCCTCCTCTTCGCGAGGGGCGTCTTTGGTGGCGGCGATGCCAAGCTGATCAGCGGCGCGACATTGCTCGTGGGATCCGCCCGGGTGCTCGATTTCCTGCTTCTGACGAGCATCTTTGGCGCGTTGCTGGTACCGATCGTTTTGCTGGCGGGCCGTGCCGGCCCGTCTTTGGCCGGGCTGGCCGGGGCCGGGGAGCAAGTGGACACGGGGACGAGCACGAAGCCGCCGCGTCCGACCATTCCCTACGGCGTCGCCATCTCGGCCGCCTCAGTCGTGGTTCTCCTCCTCGAATTCTTGCAGAAGTAACCCGATCATGAACGCCAAAGTCATCCTCTCCTTCCTCTTCCTCCTGTCCTTGGGGGTCGTAGGATTCCTCTTCTACAACAACATGCCGAAGCCGCAGCTACAGGCAGCCGCGGCCCAGACGGTGCAAGCGCCCAAGATCGAGGTGCTGGCCGCCACCGCGGCGCTGCCGCCGGGTACGCTCCTGCGGGGCCAGGATGTCGCCTGGACCACCGTCAGCAAGGCCATGGCCGGCATGATCATCCGCCCCGCTGCCGCGACGCTCGCGGTCCGGCCCGAAGCGGACGAGGACGCGCGCGCCCAGGTTTATGGCGCGGCGTTGCGGGTGGCGCTGACGGCGGGCGAGCCCATCACGCCGCAAACGATCGTCAAGCCGGGCGACCGCGATTTCCTCGCGCTCGTCCTGTCGCCGGGCACCCGCGCGATCGCCATCCCGCTCTCCGCGAGCGGGGCCTCGAGCGGCCTTTTGAGCCCGGGCGACCGCGTCGACGTGCTTCTGACGCAATCGTTCAAGAGCGATGAGACGCCGCTCACCCACCGCTCGGTGAGCGAGACGGTGGTAGAAAATCTCCGAGTTCTCGCCGTCGATCCCGAGAAGACCCAAAATCGTTCGGTGACGCTCGAAGTCATGCCCGAGCAGGCCGAGAAGATCAACGTCGCGACCGAGCTCGGTAAGCTTTCCTTGACCTTGCGTCCGGTATCGATACCCACCGCGATGAACCAGCAGCCGGCGGCCACGACCGCGGATGCCGGGGTGCAGCCGACCTGGTCGGTCGACGCGTCGCCGGCGCTCCGCTCGGTGCTGCCGCCGGAAAAGCAGGCCGAGGCGGCGGCGCCCATCGTGAAGGTGATGCGGGGCACGCAAAGTCAGGACTCGAAGGCGCAATAACAATAACTTGTGCGATGACTCTCATACGATGTCATAATAAAGGCCGGGGGATAGTTAGGCAGGGGAACTATGAAAACCGGGCTTCGCGTGCAGCTTTTTCTCGCGGCGGCTGTCGCCATTATCCTGGCACTGCTGCTGCAGCTTGATCCAGCGTGGGCTCAGGGCCGTCAGGCGACCCTTCGGCTCACGGTCTCGAAGGGACAGATGGTGCAGCTTCCGCGGCCAGCGCGCAGCGTCTTCATCGCCGATCCATCGATCGCGGACGTGCAGGTGCCGGCCAAGGACCTCGTCATCGTGTTCGGCCGGAAACCCGGGGAAACGTCGCTTTTCATCATCGGCGACGACGAAAAACCGATCGGATCATACCAGGTGGTGGTCGGATACGACTTCGGCGACGTAGATAGACTCGTGAAACAGGACGTTCCCACCGCCTCGGTCAATTTCCAGACCACCCCGACAGGGGCCGTCGTGACCGGCACCGTGCCCAACGCGGACACGGCGGCCCAGGTGGACGCGGCGATCAAACGCTACCTGCCGAAGGACGACCAGGTCGTCAACCAGGTGCGCGTGGCAGGCGCGCAGCAGGTCAACCTGCGCGTCCGAGTCGCCGAGGTTCAGCGCACCGTGACCAAGGCCCTCGGCATCAATTGGCAGGCGGTGTCGGCGCCGGGCTCCTTCGTCTTCGGCATTCAGTCGGGCAGCCCGCAATATCTCGCGGGCGGCGTTGCCGCCGGGATGCCGCCGCTCGGCACCTTGTCGCCGCTCGGAGGCAACACCTATTTCACGCAGCCCTCGACCGGCTTGCCGGTGGGCACCTCGCCCGTCGTGCCCAACGTCTCGTTCGGCGCCTTCTCGACCAAACGGGCAACCGTCAACTCGGTCATCGACGCGCTCGCCGATGAGGGGCTCCTCACGATCCTGGCCGAGCCCAACCTGACGGCGACCTCGGGCCAGACCGCGAGCTTCCTCGCCGGCGGCGAGTTCCCGATCCCGGTGGCGTCGGGCACCGCGGGCGTCGGCGCCTCGAGCGCCGTCACCATCCAGTTCAAGCAGTTCGGCGTGAGCCTCAATTTCGTGCCGACGATCCTGTCGAATGACCACATCAGCCTCAGGGTCGAGCCGGAGGTGAGCCAGCTCGATCCCTCGATCGGCGTCGGGCTCGTCGGCGCGGCGGCGATCATTCCCGGGCTGATCGTGCGGCGGGCCGAGACGACGGTCGATCTGGGCAGCGGCCAGAGCTTCGCCATCGCGGGCCTGATCGAGAACACGTCTTCGACCGACATCAACAAATATCCGGGTCTCGGCGACCTGCCGGTCCTTGGTCCGCTGTTCCGGTCGTCGAGCTTCCAAAGCAACCAGACCGAGCTCGTGATCATCGTAACGCCCTATATCGTGCGGCCGGTCTCCGAAGGCGTGTCGCTCAAGACGCCGACCGACGGGTTCGCGCCCGCATCCGACGTCGAGCGCATTTTCTACGATCGACTGACGAAGCCGAATATTCCCGGCGCAGCGACCGAGCTTGGCGCCGGCGGGATGCGCCTTCACGGCGACGCCGGCTTCATCGTCGATTAGAGGGGGACGACATGGGCACCATCACATTGAGACAGCTTGCGGCCGCCGGCGCCGGCGTCCTCGTCCTCGCTCTCGGCGGCTGCGGCGAGACCGTGCCGCCGGGTGTCACGGCGGTCGATTATCAACAGCCCGTCCGCGACACCGTGAAGGTCGAGGAGCACCACGCGACGCAGGTGATCTTCGTCAACGCGCGCAGCGGCGCGGTCGCGCCAACCGAGCGCACGCGCATCGCCATGTTCGTCGAGGATTTCGGCGGCAACCGGCCGGAATCGATCCATGTGGACCTGCACGGAAACGGCGCGCCACAACAGTTCCTTGGCGTCGTCGATGCACTTGCCGCGCAGGGTGTCGAGCGCGAAAAGATCAGGATCTTCCCCGGCGAGCATGCCGGCCAGCGCGGCGCGCGGTCCGACAGCATCACCATGGCGGCGACGCGCATGGTTGCCGTTCTTCCCAACTGCCCGGGCTGGCTCGACCACATCGCAGCGCCGGGCGACAACCGGGCCGAAGCCAATTTCGGCTGCTCGAATGCAAGCAATCTCGGCGCCATGGTCGCCGACCCCGCGGATTTCGCGAAGGGTCAGTCGTCGATCTACAGCGACGCCGCGCCCGCGATCAACGCGGTCGATCTCTACAAGACCGACAAGGTGAAGCCGCTACCACAACAGACCAACTTCTCGGCGACCGGTGGCAGCGGCAGCGCCGGCGCTTCGACGGGAGGCGGTGCCGGGAGTGGAGGTGCCCCGCAGTGAAGAACATTCTCAACCTAGGTTCCGGCCAGGACGCGGCGCAGCGCGGAGTTGCGCTGAGACCGCCCCTCATCGGCTTCGTCGCCGACACGCAGAGCGAGAGCGTCTTGCGCGAATGCCTCGCGCAGCTTTCGATCACCAACACGATGGTGATGAAGGGGGGCATCACCAAATGCATCCAGTATCTCTATGAAGAGCGCTCGCCCAACGTCCTGATCGTCGATATCAGCGGGATCGATCTGCCGCTTTCGGAGATCCACCGGCTTGCCGAGGTGTGCGAGCCGGGCGTGACCGTGATCGCGATCGGCGACCGCAACGATATCGGCCTTTACCGCGACCTGCAGCAGGCCGGCATCACGGACTACATCGTGAAGCCGCTGACCCCCTATATCATCGCGAAGTCCGTGCAGGCCGCGATCGAGGGTCAGCGCGTCGCGCGCATCAGCGAGAAGCTCGCGAAGCTCGTGACCGTGGTCGGCGCGCGCGGCGGGGTCGGCACCACCTCGATCGCCGTCAATCTCGCCTGGCATCTCGCCAACCGGCAGAACCGCCGGGTGGCGCTCCTCGACCTCGACCTGCAAAACGGCGATTGCAGCATCATGCTCAACGTCAAGCCGACATCGGGCTTGCGCGAGGCGTTCGAGAATCCGATCCGGCTCGACAGCATCTTCGTCGAGCGCGCGATGACGCTCCACGGGGAGCGGCTGTTCGTGCTCGACGCCGAGGAATCGCTCCACGACGACCTGCACATCACGAACGAGGGGATCGAGGCGCTGCTCGGCGTGCTGCGCAGCCAGTTCCATTATCTCATCGTGGACATACCGCGCGTCACCGGCTCCGCCTTCCGCAAGGTCCTGCAAGACGCCGACGTGCGTGTCGTCGTGATGGACCCCACCCTGCGCTCGATCCGTGACTCGGTGCGGATCCGCGAGCTCATTCCCGAAGATGCCGAGCATCGCAACATGTTCGTGCTCAACCGCGATGGCGAAGGCGGCAAGGGCGCCATGACGATTCAAGAGATCGAGGGCGCGCTCGAGGTGAAGCCCAAGGTCGTGATCCCCTTCCTGCCCAAGCTCTTCAGCGCAACCAGCAGCAAGGGTCAGGTGCCAAGCGAAACGGCGGGCAGTTTCAGCCATGCGATCGGCGAGCTCGCCGCCGACATCTCGGGACGCACGCGCGAACGGCGTCGTGGGTGGAGGCTTTGGTAATGAAGCCCTACGACTTCGGCAGGCGCCTCGTCGAATCGGGAGCCCGGTCGCTGGTTCCCGTTCCGGATGCCCCGAACGGTCGGGCCCCGGACAATCTCTATCTTCTCGACGTCAAGGAACGGGTGCGCGCGATCCTGCTCACGCGGATCGATGCCGGGGTGGCCGGCAGCATGTCGCGGCAGGTGTTGCGGTCGGAGATCGCGCCGATCGTCCGCGAGATCGCGACCGAGGAGCGCGTCCAGCTCAACAGCGCCGAGGAAAGCCATCTCGCCGACGAGCTCACCGCCGACATGGTGGGTCTCGGCCCGCTCGAGCCGTTCCTCGACGACGAGGAGGTGACGGACATCCTCGTCAACGGCCCGCACAACATCTTTGTCGAACGGCACGGCAAGCTCGAGAAGACCAGCGCGCGCTTTCGCGATTCCGAGCACGTCTTCACCATCGTGCAGCGCATCGCGTCGGCGGTCGGGCGCCGGATCGACGAGGCGAGCCCGATGGTGGACGCGCGCCTGGCCGATGGCAGCCGCGTCAACATCGTGCTTCCGCCGCTCGTGCTCAACGGCGGCACCATCTCGATCCGCAAATTCTCGCGCCGGAACATCACGCTCGAGACGATGGTCCAGACCCAGAGCCTGTCGAAGGCCATGGCGCGCTTCCTCGACGTTGCCGCCCGCGCGCGGTTCAACATCATCATCTCGGGCGGCACCGGCTCGGGCAAGACGACGCTCTTGAACGCCATGTCGCGCAGCATCGATCCGAGCGAGCGCATCGTCACGATCGAGGACGCGGTCGAATTGCGTCTGCAACAGCCGCACGTCGTCCAGATGGAGACGCGCATGGCGAATATCGAAGGCGTGGGCGAGATTCCGCAGCGGGCGCTCGTGCGGAACGCGCTGCGCATGCGGCCCGACCGGATCATCCTGGGCGAGGTGCGCGGAACCGAAGCCTTCGACATGCTTCAGGCGATGAATACCGGCCACGACGGATCGATGTCGACGATCCACGCGAATTCGCCCCGCGACGCGCTCTACCGGCTCGAGAACATGGTCCTGATGGCGACGCAGAACCTGCCGCTTCGCGCCATGCGCATGCAGATCGCGAGCGCCGTCAATCTCGTGGTCCAGGTCGAGCGCATGCGTGACGGCGTCAGGCGGGTGCAGAGCGTGGTCGAGGTCACCGGCCTTGAAGGCGACATCATCACGACACGCGATCTTTTCGCTTTCAAATATCACG
>DATJLY010000145.1:0-9642 GCA_035509095.1 Allostellaceae bacterium
AGCCAGCCGAACAGCAGGATCGCCGCTGCGCCGCCGACCAGCTCCGCCGCAATGAAGGCGGGCACATCATCGGGCTTGATGCCGGCGAAAGTGTCGGTCAGCGAGCGCGCGAGGGTGACGGCCGGGTTCGCAAAGGACGTCGACGAGGTAAACCAATAAGCGCCGGTAATATAGGCAGCGACCGCGTAAGGTATTGCGGACGGTGCGTGCCGGCTCGTGCTGAAAATCAGCCCGAGCAAGCCGAATGTGGCGACGAACTCTCCAACCCATTCTCCGACCGTGCTTCGCGCGTGAACGGACAATTGCAAAATCGGCAGGCTGAACATCACGTGCGCAATCCAAACACCAAGGACGGCCCCCGCCGTTTGAGCGGCAATGTAGGCCGCGGCGGCACCGCGCCCCATTTCGCCACGGCATGCGAATGCGAGTGTCACAACGGGGTTGAGGTGCGCGCCGGACACCGGCTCAAAGGTCAGCAGCAAAGCGACCAGCGCACCGCCGGTCGCGATCGAGTTGGCGAGCAGCGCAAGCGCAACATTTCCGCCCGATAAACGCTGCGCCATGATGCCGGAGCCGACCACGGCCGTGACAAGCAGCCCGGTCCCGATGGCCTCGGCGACAACGCGCCGGCTGAGCGACCCGGCCACGGTCGATCAGGAAGCGACGTCGCTCGCCGCGTCGGCCGCGATGCGCTGCGCTTCCTGCTTCAGCATGAGCTTGTCCAGCTTGTCGAAGGGCAGCGAGACAAAAAGCTTGATGCGGGCGTCAAGGCGCCGGTACGCGTCGCGGAACGCCGCCATCCGCACGCTTTCCGAGCCCTCGACCGCGGCCGGATCGGGCACGCCCCAATGCGCGACGATGGGCTGGCCAGGCCATAAGGGACAGACCTCACTGGCCGCCTGGTCGCAGACCGTGAAGACGAAATCCATGGCAGGGGCGCCGGGCGCGGCGAATTCGTTCCAGCTTTTTGAGCGCAGCCCTTCGGTCGGCAACTGCGCCGACCGCAGGATCTGCAGCGCAATGGGATGAACCGCGCCCTTCGGAAAGCTGCCGGCGCTGTAGCCGACAAAGCGGCCGCGGCCCCAATGGTTGATCAGAACCTCGGCGATGATGCTCCGCGCCGAGTTGCCGGTGCAGAGAAACAGCACATTGTAGGTTTTGGTCATCGGCGTCGCCCTACCCCTCGTCGCAGGACCCGCAGACGGACTGAGCCGTCCCGGCAGGGTCAGGGACGCAGACCGGTGTGCACTTGATGGTGCCGCCACAACAATTCTCGGTCAGGTAGCCGATCAGCAGATTCATTGCGGCGAAATTCGCCGAGTAGATGAGCGAACGGCTGTCTCGACGCTGAAGGATGAGTCCGGCGTGCGTGAGCTGCGCAAGATGGAATGACAGTGTCGGCGCCGGAACGCCAAGCATGTCCGCAATCGAGCCGGCGGGCTTGCCATCAGGGCCGGCCTCGACAAGCAGCCGAAACACCTTGAGCCGAGTGTCCTGCGCCAGCGCGGCGAGCGCCGTTATGGCCGCTCTTTCGTCCATCCAATTGTTTCCATAGTTTGATGATCATCAAACTATGGGATCGGTTTCGGGTTGTCAACGATAATTCCAGAAATGTCGAAGCAAGGCCCGCGCAGATGCCAGGTCATGGCGCCGCGGGCGGACCGGGTGTAAGCACCGTTGCGGAAGGGAAGCGCACCCCGGTGGGGCGGCTGGACTTCAAATCCAGAAGGGGCCGTTAGCCGGTCCTTGGTGGGTTCGACTCCCACTCTCTTCCGCCAGTCAGGCGACTTGACACTGTACGCTAGATGTGGTACAAAGCTGCGTGCAGGGTAGGGTTGCGCTGCAGAATACCGCTCTTTTCAATGTGAATTGGGGACCGTTCGACTTGCATCCTTTAAGCGGTCGGATGGGTCGGGAACAGCGCGGCGATTATCAATTGTCGCGAAAATGGGCGAGCGTCGCGATGAACCCCGGCTCGTCCTCGAGGCAGCGGAGGTCGAGCACCAGCCGCTGCTTCTCGATGCGGCCCAGGATCGGCACCGGCAGCGCGCGGAACGCGGCCGCAAGCGCCTCGAGCGCGCCGCCGGCGCGGCGCTTGCCCGCCGGGGCGATCGCAAGGCCGGCGCTTTCGATCGTCTCGACCGGCAGCGCGCCGGAGCCGATCTGGCTGCGGCAGGGGATGGGTTCGACCGCGAAGCCGCTCCCCAGCGCCGCCGAAACGCGCGGGGCGATGCGCCGGGCCGCCGCCTCGATCTCGGCGGCGGGCCGCGCCAGCAGCCGCAAGGTCGGGAGCCGGTCGGCCAAGCGGTCGGGATCGCGATAAAGGCGCAAGGTCGCCTCGAGCGCCGCGAGCCGCATCTTGTCGACCCGCAGCGCGCGCTTCATCGGGTTGCGGTTGATCGCGGCGATGAGCGCGCGCTTGCCGACGATGAACCCGGCCTGCGGTCCGCCCAAGAGCTTGTCGCCGGAGAAAGTCACGAGATCGGCGCCATCGGCCACCGCTTCGGCAACCGTCGCTTCGTGGCCAAGACCCCATCGGGCGAGATCGACAAGGGTTCCGGACCCGAGGTCGTGCATCAGCGCCACGCCGCGCTCGCGCCCCAGGATGGCGAGGTCGCGGGCCGGCACGTCGGCGGAAAAGCCCTCGATGCGGTAGTTCGAGGTGTGGACCTTGAGGAGGAGCCCGGTCGCGGGTCCGATCGCCGCCTCGTAGTCCCGGCGGTGGGTGCGGTTGGTGGTGCCGATCTCGACGAGCCGGGTCCCGGCGCGCGCCATGATGTCGGGCATGCGGAAGGCGCCGCCGATCTCGATCAGCTCGCCGCGCGACACGATGGTCTCGCGCCCCTCGGCCAGGCTGTTGAGCGCGAGCAGCACGGCGGCGGCGTTGTTGTTGACAAGGGTCGCGTCCTCGGCGCCGGTGAGCTCGACAAGGAGCCGGCGCACATGGTCGTCGCGCTCGCCGCGCCGGCCGGTCTCGAGGTCGAACTCCAACGCCATCGCCTGGCGCATCGCGGTTGCCGCCGCATCGACCGCGGCCTCGGCCAGGATCGCGCGGCCGAGATTGGTGTGGAGCACGGTGCCGGTCAGGTTGAAGACGGGTCTGAGGCTCGGCACGGCGGCGCGGTCGAGCTGCTCCGATGCCGCGCGGGCGATCGCGTCGGCGTCGGGCAAGGAGACCCCGCCGTCCTGGCCCGCGGCGCGCGCTTCGGAAAGCACGGCGCGGATCGCGGCGAGCGTGGCGCTCCGCCCATGGCGCTCGATCGCGCGCTCGGCGCAGGCAGACCGCAGCACGAGGTCGACGCTCGGCAGCAGGCGCAGATCGGCCGCGCCCATGTCACGCCGCGACGGAAAGGCGGGGCGGACCTTCGGTGAAGTGGCCGATGGCGCAGGCATGCGCGAAGCCGTGCCGGCGGACAAGGTCCAGCACCGGCGCCTCGGCCTCGGGCGCGCAGGCGATCAGCAGCCCGCCGCTCGTCTGCGGATCGGTGAGGAGGTTTCGCCGCCACTCCGGCAAGTCCGGCGGCAGATCGACCTCGGCGCCATAGCTCTGCCAATTGCGCTTCGAGGCGCCGGTGCCGACGCCCGCTTCGGCCAGCGTTGCCGCCGCGGGAAAGAAGGGCAGGCGCGCGAGGGAAAGCGACAGGCCCAGCGCGGCGCCCCGGCACATCTCGAGCCCATGGCCCAGCACGCCGAACCCGGTCACGTCGGTCACGGCGTGGACGCCTTCGATCTCCGGCAGCGCCATGCCCACGTCATTCAGCTGGGTCGTGGTGGCGATCATCTCGCGGTAGAGGGCCGGCTCCAGCTCGCGGCGTTTGAGCGCGGCGCTGAAAATGCCGATGCCGAGCCGCTTGGTCAGGATGAGCCGGTCGCCTGCCCGGGCCGTGCTGTTGCGCAGGACGCGCGTGGGGTCGACGAGACCAAGTGCCGCGAGGCCGTAGATCGGCTCGACGGAATCGATGGAATGGCCGCCGGCGACCGGGATGCCGGCCGCGCCGCACACCGAGGCGCCGCCGGCGAGGATCTCTTGCACCGTCTCGACCGGCAGCGCGTCGACCGGCATGCCGACGATCGCGAGCGCCAGGATCGGACGCGCGCCCATGGCATAGATGTCCGAGAGCGCGTTGGTTGCGGCAATGCGGCCGAAATCGCGCGGGTCATCGACGATGGGCATGAAGAAGTCGGTGGTCGCCACGACGGCCTGGCGGTCGTCGATGCGGTAGACCGCGGCGTCATCGGCGGTTTCGGTGCCGACCAGCAGGTTGGCGAAGGAGCCGCCGGCGGGCATCTTGGCGAGGATCCGCTGCAGGACCGCAGGCGCAAGCTTGCACCCGCACCCGCCGCCATGGGCCAGATCGGTCAGCCGTTTCGCCTCGCTCATCGCTCACCGCCACGCGTCGATCGACACGGACTTGCGGTGCCGGGCGCCCATGATCTGCCAATATCCATTGGCCTCGCCGCCCACCACAACCACGTTGATGGCGCTTTCGTCGAAAATGTGGACCAGCTCGTCCGGCGCCGCCTTCGCCTTGGTCGCTTCCGGCTCGCGGCCGAACGTCGCCCAGGGATAGACGTAGTTCTGTACGAGCTGCAGGTCCCAATAGCGGCCGGCCGGCATCTTCGCCGTCTCATGGACCCACTGGATCAGCTTCTCCTTGGTGTCGAAGCCGCCTCGGTCGATGAACTGCCGCGCCGTGATCGGGTCGAGCAACAGGCACGGCGCGGTGTTGGCATCGGTGCCGAGCAGCATGTCGCGGACATGCTCGCGCCAGTATCTCTCGCGCAGCCCGAGGCAGAACGTGGTCGAGCGACAGCCATAGAAGATGCTCGCCACGCTGTCGGTCGGCTTGAATCCTTTTTGCACATGGAGCGGCGGCCACGGGCTGCGCTCCTCGTTCTCGGCGAAGGTGAGGCTGTTGTAGCTGTAATTGTTGCCCTGCGAGCCCATGAAGGTCTCGCCGGGGACCGAGCCGCCCTGAAGGTTCTGCGACAGAAGGCCATAGGCCCGGCCGATCGTGGCGTTGGCGTGATTATAGGGTCCCATCGCGCCGATGCCGCAATTCATGCCGATCTCGTGGCGGATCGGTCCGTTGACGACGACCATCGCCGAGCCCGAGCTCGACGTACTCATCCGCGCCGAAACCTCGGAGGCGGCGAGCGCCAGGATCACCGGAAAATAATCCGGCCGCGCGCCCGACATAACGGCGTTCACCGCGACCTTCTCGACCGTGTACTCCCACAAGCCGCGATTGGCGGTCGGCTGCATGTGGCCCACGATTTCTTCCGGCTTGTGGCTCGTATGGGCAAGCATCTCCGCCACCCGGTCCTCGGTCGGCAGAACGATCGGCAGCTTGTCGGTCCAGTTGTTTTCGAGGAACTCGCGCTGCAAAGCCTCTTCAGTATCGGGCTCGACGAGACGCGGCGTCGCCCGATCAGGCACCGGCGTGCTCTTCGCTGAGCGCGAGCGTCAGTGCCTCGACCACCTCCTGCATCACCGGCCGCCCGGTGACAGGGTCGTCGCCGTCGACATAGGCCGCAAGCTCCGCTTCGGATTTGCCCATCACGGGCTGTGGCACGAACACCGTCGGTGCTGCCGGCAGACCCGCGGTCGCCGTCACCGACCGGACGACGCGGACGAACTTGTCGGTGTGGAGGGCAACGGTCGGCACGCCATACTTCGTGTCGATGGTGATGGCATGGGTCGCGACCGCGGGCGCGCAGGTGCTGCAATGGCCAACCCCGATGATGGCGGCATCGCCGTTTTCTTTGATCTCGTTCCACGTCTTGGGGTCGTCATGGCCATAATAGGCCGACATCGACACAAGGCGCGTCGTCACGCTGGGCATGTGGCGGGCGAACCATTTCTGGACCTGCTTCAAGAGCTCGATCGAATCATCGAACCGCGCATCGACGAGATAGACCGTCTTGCCGTCGAGGCTCTCGGGACGGGGCGCCGGCGCCTTCGGCATAATTTTCGGCGGAAATCCCACGGGATTCAGGACCGTGAGCTTGGCCCCGGTCTTGGACGGCGGCGCGATCTGGTTCATGCGAGCGACCTCTTGGATGCAGCGCTGACGCTTATTGGTACGGCCCTGGCGGGCGAGGTGCAAGGGCGAGGTGCCGCCCTCTCAGCCGGGTTTCTGTTGCGCCGCCTTGATCGTGAATTTCGGGTTCAGCACGATTGCCACGATCAGAGCTCGACCGCATGATGCCGAACGAAATCGGGGTCAAAGTCCACGCCCCAGCCCGGACCGCTGCCAAGCGTGTAGACGCCATTTGCGATCGTGCCGCGGCCACGGATCATCTTATGAAAGATCGGGTCGCGGTCGGGATGGTGGGTCTCGACATACGTGCCGTTTGCCACCGCGGCGAGAAGCTGCGCGCCCACCACCGGCTCTCCATGATGCGCCATCTCGGCGCCGAAGCAGGACGCGGTGTGCGCAATCCTGAGCCATGCGGTCGGGCCGCCGCCCCAACTTGCGTCGATGTTGCAGATGTCGATCGCGCCGTCCATCAACAGGTCGCGGCATGCCTCGGCGGTGATCTCCGACTGACCGGCTGCGATCGGCAAACCGGTGGCCGCCCGGACCGCAGCCATGTCGCGCCGGTCGTTGCTCCAGTGGCAGGGTTCCTCGAACCACCGCAGGCCAAGGTCGCTGACCCGACGCGCGAAGTCGATCGCGTCCTGGCGCCGCCAGCCGCGGTTGGCATCGGCGCACAGGATGAAATCGTCGCCCGCGGCGCGGCGCGCGGCACGGATGCGCGCCGCATCCTCGGCAGGGCTCAATCCGCCAACCTTGAACTTGCAGCCGCCGATGCCGAGCGCGCGCAACTCCTCGATCTCGTGGCCGTAATCCTCGGGCGCGAAGCCGTCGACATACTGCCCGCCGATCGCGATGATCGGCAGCGCGTCGCGATAGCCGCCCCAGAGCCGGTGCAGGCTCTCGCCGGTACTCTTGCCGAGCATATCCCAGAGCGCGCTGTCGACGCAGGCGACCGCACGCACGGCGGCGCGCCGGTCGAGCCCCATGCGATGGGTCACCTGCCACATTCGCTCCCAGCAATATTCGATGCGGGTGGCGTCGAGGCCGAGCAGCACCGAGGCCATCTCGTCGCGCAGCAGCTTCGCGGTCAGCCGATGGATCGCGATGTCCCCCTCGCCGTTGACCGCCTCGCCGATCGCGCCGCCTGCCGTCCTGACGCGGGTGATGAGGCAGTTCTTCGCGGTGACGTGATAGACGCTGCCGCGGAAGTCGCGCGGCAGCGGGATCGAGATCAGGGTGACCTCGACCGAGGCGATGCGGTCGTCGCGATTGCTGGCTTGAGGCATGGTGCCGCACGGTGGCATCGCCGCCGCGAAAGTGTCAAGCGGGGGCAATTGACGGGACAGGGCCGTCATTGCATGGTCGCGCGAACGGAGAAACGCCCATGCGCACGCAAGTCGGCATCATCGGCGCAGGACCGGCAGGGCTCGTCCTGGCGCATCTTCTGCACCTCGAGGGCATCGAGTCGATCGTGCTCGAGATCAGGAGCCGCCATTACATCGAGCACCGCTTGCGCGCCGGACTGTTGGAGCAGGGAAGCGCCGAGCTGCTGATCGAGACCGGCGTCGGCGAGCGGCTCCTGCGCGAGCGGTTGCTTCACCACGGCGTCTACGTGAAGTTCAGGGGCGAGCTGCACCATCTCGACTTCCAGGATCTGGTCGGTCAGTCCGTGATGATCTATCCGCAGCAGGAGGTGGTAAAGGATCTGGTCGCCCATCGCCTGCGCCAAGGCGGCCCCATCCTGTTCGAGGTCTCGGACGTAAGCGTCGCCGACCTTACGGGTCCGCGCCCCAGGATCCGCTTCACCGAGAAGGACGGTACGGCACGCGAGATCGAGTGCGACTACATCGCCGGCTGCGACGGGTTCCACGGCATCTCGCGGCCCAGCATCCCGCAAAGCGCCATCACCAATTTCGAGCGCATCTATCCCTTCAACTGGCTCGGCATCCTGGCCGAGGCGCCGCCGACCAAGGACGAGCTCGTCTACACCCACCACGAGCGCGGCTTCGCGCTCCTCACCATGCGGTCGCCGACCTTGAGCCGGCTCTATTTCCAGTGCGCGACCGACGAGGACATCGCCAACTGGCCCGACGACCGCATCTGGGACGAGTTCCGCCTCAGGCTCGCGGGCGGCGAGGGCTGGAAGCTCTCGGAGGGGCCGATCGTCCAGAAGGCGATCAGCGACATGATGAGCTTCGCGTGCGAGCCGATGCAGTATGGGCGGCTCTACCTCGCCGGCGATGCCGCGCACATCGTGCCGCCGACCGGCGCCAAGGGGATGAACCTCGCCATCGCCGACGTGCGGGTGCTTTCCCGCGCGCTCGCCGCCTCTTACAAGTCGAACCGCACCGACCTCCTTCAATCCTATTCCCGCATCTGTCTCAGGCGGGTGTGGAAGGTGCAGCGCTTCTCGTGGTGGATGACGCAGCTCCTGCACATCTTCGACCACGACAATCCCTTCGACCGCCGCCGCCAGGTCGCGGACATCGACTATCTGACCACCTCGCGCGCCGCCGCCACCACGTGGGCCGAGAATTACGTGGGATTGCCGATGGAGTGGGACTGACCCCCGCCGCTAGGCGCGCCGCGCCGCGGGCCGGCCCGGCTCGGAGAAATGCTTCTCGATGGCCTTGGCCTGGGCACCTTTGCGCTTGTCGGAGAAGCCGTCGCGGTTCTCGCGCATCCAGGTCATGGATTGCTCGCGCCGGGCGTTGCGCTCCTCGAATTTCGGCAGGACATAGCGCGCCATCAGCTCGTAGGAGCGCTTGGTCTCCTCCCACGGCGCCCAATTATGGGCGAGCATCAGGATGCAGCCATAGCCGCCGGTCTTAGTCCAGTAATTCTCGAGCACCCTGAGCGCGTCGTCGGGCGTGCCGATGGCGCCGCGCCCGCCTTCGTTGATCCCCTCGAGCGACGGCAGTCCGATCGCCGCACCTCCTTCGGGATTGACCGAGTAGTGATAGAGCTGCGCCTTCTCGAACCCGGCGCGGCAATTGGCGACCGCCTTCTCGCGCGTCTCGGCAAGGTGGAAGGGCGCCATGATGCGATAGTTGCGCCGGTCCATCGCGCCGCCGCGCTTCGACGCGCCGTCCTCGGCGAGGCTCCAGTTATAGTCGAGCGTGTCGTAGCCGTTGGGGCTTCCCGCCGCGACGCACAGCATGCCGAGGTCGTACCGCCCCGCCAGCAGGCCGCCATAGGGCGTGACCGAACTGGTGATGGCGAGGTGCGGCCGCGGCTTGGAATAGGGACGGAGGTGAAGCCGCCCCTCGCGCAGCCGGTACCAGTCGGTGTCCCGTGTCACGATCTCGCCCGCCAACAGCCGCGTGATCACGTCGATCGCGTCCGCCATCCGCTCGCGCTGCGTGTCGGGATCGATGCCGAGCATAATGGCGTCCGAGGTAAGGAGGCCCGGCCCGAACCCGAACATCGCCCGCCCGCGGGTCTGATAGTCGAGCTGCACGATCCGGTCGGCGATCATGAACGGGTGATGATAGGGGAGCGAGATGACCCCGGTGCCGAGCCGGATCGCGCGGGTCCGCTCGGCCGCGGTGGCGATGAACAGCTCCGGCTGGCCATAGATCTCGTAGCCGCCCGAATG
>DATJLY010000146.1:0-9234 GCA_035509095.1 Allostellaceae bacterium
CCGAGCTCGACGTGCCCATGGCGGCGATGACGGCGCCGGAAAGATCGACCTTGATCTGGCAACCTTCCATCCAGGTCGTCGCGTCACGCTTGGGATTGAGAAGCGGCTCGAATGAGGAATTGCCGCCGCTCGGCTCGAGGCAGCAGGAAATGCCGATGCCGGCGAGCATACCGGCCGCCCGCGCCGCGTCCCGTCGACGCACGAGACCGGGATAATCGGCGGCCGCAAGCGCCTTATCCAGCACCGCGTGATAGTCGCCGCTGTCATAGGTGCTGCCGCTTGGGATCAGATACGGGAACGCCTCGCGCGGGATGAGGTTGCGGCGGCGCAGCTCGATACGGTCGAGGCCGAGGTCGCACGCGATCAGGTCCATGCCGGTCTCGATCGCGAAATTGGTGGGCGACTGGCCGAAGCCGCGCACCGCCTCCTCCGGCGTCTTGTTGGTGGCGACCGAGATCGGCTCGTAGGCGACGCTGTTGATGTGATAGGGCCCGACGATCGCGCCGATCGGCTTGCCAAGCTGAAACGGGGCGCGGCCGGCATAGGCGCCGACATCGTCGAGCGCGCGCATCCGCATCGCGTGGACGATGCCTCCATCATCGAACGCCAGGGAGACGTCGAAGATACGGTCGGGACCGTGCGCGTCGCCGCCGCGCAGATTCTCGAGCCGATCCTCGATGAGACGCACCGGCGCGTTGAGGCGCCGCGCAAGATATCCCGCGAGCACCGCGTGCTTCAATCCGCGCTTGCCGCCATAAGAGCCGCCGACATCGACGTCGAAATGGGTGCGCACCGCGTTGCCCGGAAGCCGCAAGGCCCGCGCGAGCTGATCCGGGAATTTCGGCATCTGGATCGACGCCCAGATCTCGAGAAGCCGCGCGCCCGGCTCCCAGCGTGCAAGGACGCCAAAGGTCTCGATCGGCACCGTGGCGCTCCGGTGCCAGCGCGCACGATAGGCGATATGCCGCGGCGCGGCCGCAAAATCCGCCTCGACCGGCCCCCACACAAATTGACGGCGAAGAAGCTGGTTCGTGCCGAGCTCGGCATGGACGAGCGGCGCGCCCGGCCCGAGCGCCGCCTCGGGATCGACCACATAGGGCAGCGGCTCGTATTCGATGTCGACGAGCTCGACCGCGTCCTCGGCGATGGCACGGGTCTCGGCGACGACGGCCAAGACCCACTCGCCGACGTAACGCGCCTGCCCCACCGCAAGCGGATAGCGCAGCATCTTCGGCAGATCGAGGCCGCTCATCAGCGGGTCGGTGGCGGCGGCGATCTCGGCGCCCGTCACGACCGCGCGCACGCCAGGAAGTGCCCGCGCCGCGTCGGCCTCGATCCGCACGATGCGCGCCGCGGGATATGGGCTCGCGGCCAGCGCGACGTGCAAAGTCCCGGGCAGCGCCAAATCGGCCACGAACCGCCCCGACCCCGCGAGAAAACGCCGATCTTCGGCCGGGCGCCGCTTGCGGCCGATATAGCGGAAGGCCGGCACCTCATTGGCCATCGCGACGTTCCTGGCGAAGATTGGCGCCGCGGAGACGCTCGGCCGCGAGCGCGATCGCGTCAACGATCTGCTTGTACCCGGTACAGCGACAGAGATTGCTGCCGATCGCCTCGCGGATATCGTGCTCGGTCGGCGCCGAGTTCTCCAAGAGCAGCGCGTGCGCCGCGATCAACATGCCCGGCGTGCAGTAGCCGCATTGAAGCGCGTGCAGCTCCCAGAACGAATCCTGAAGCACGCTCAATTCCTCGGTGCCGGGCGCGAGACCTTCGACAGTGACGATCTCGGCGCCATCGGCCTGGACCGCGAAGAGAAGGCACGATCGCGCCGGCTTCCCGTCGAACAGCACCGAGCAGGCGCCGCACACGCCATGCTCGCAGCCGACATGGGTTCCGGTCAAGCGCAACTCGTCGCGCAGGAAATCGACGAGCGTGAGGCGCGCCGGGACGCGGCCCGTGCGCCGCTCGCCATTGACCCGAAGCGCGATCTCGTGCTGCGACATCGTCAGGCCGCCACCGCCTCGGCAACGGCGCGCTCGACAAGAGCCGCGGCCACACGGCGGCGATAGCGCCGCGAGGCATGGTGATCCTCGAGCGGGTTCACCGCATCATGGACAAGCGCCGCCGCATCGGCGAGGTCGCGCGCCTCGAGACGCGTGCCGAGGAGCCGCTCTTCGGCCGCCTTCATGCGCTGCGGCGTCGCCGACGCGCCGCCGACGCAAAGGGCGATGCGGCGGCACGTCCCGTCATGACCGAGCGCGATCTGCGCCGCCGCGGCAGAGAGGGCGAAATCGCTTTGCCGGACGCTCACTTCCTGAAAGCCGGCGCCGATCCGGCCCTCCTCGCTCCAGACCGGGAACCGCACTTCGGTGAGGCATTCCTCCGGCGCCAGCGCCGTCTCCATGGGCGCGTGGAAGAAATCGGCGGCGGCAATGGTGCGCTCGCCCGACGCCGACCGCGCCGTCATCGCAGCGTCGAGCGTCAGCGCGACGATGGCGATCTCGGCCGCGGGATCGGCATTGGCGAGGCTGCCGCCGATCGTGCCGCGGTTGCGCGTCTGCACGTGGCCGACGAACCGCAGCGCTTTTTCAAGGAGCGGCAGGTGCAAGCGCACGGTCTCGTCGGCAAGCGCCGCCGCCTGGCGGGTGCACGCGCGAATGGCGACGGCGCCCGCCGTGAAGGCGATGCCTTGAAGCTCGGCGATCGCGTTGATGTCGAGAAGCAGCGAGGGACGCGCAAGCCGCATCGCCATCAGCGGGACGAGTGTCTGCCCGCCCGCGAGAATCTTCGCGTCGGCGCCGGCTTCGGCGAGGCGGCCGCACAACGCGGCGACCGATCGAGGCCGCTCGTAATCGAAATCAACCGCCTTCATCGCGGCACTATACCGGGCGGCTAGACGCTTGACCAAGCACGAGGAGCGAGCCAAGTTCGCGCCCTGCGAGAATCCGTGGGAGGCGGCCGTGAAGCTGGTTCTGTTCAAGTCGGGTGCACAAGGCGAGCTCGAGCCGGGGCTTTTGACCGACCGCGGCGTCGTCGCGATCGCGAGCGCGGTCAAAAAGCATGCAACGCCGCAACAGACCATGGTCGGGATCATCGACGAGTTCGATGCGCTGAAGCCCAAGCTTTCCCAGCTTGCGAAGGATGGCACCGCGACGCCGCTCGCCTCGGTGCGGCTCGGGCCGCCTTTGCCGCGGCCGGGCAAGATCCTTGCCTGCATCGCGAATTACTGGGAGCACGCGCAGCGGGAAGCGCGGCCCTTGAACATGTTCCTCAAGAATTCGTGCGAGCACGCGGTGATCGGCCCCGGCGACACGATCCGCTTGCCGGAATTCACCGAGCCCTGGCAATTCATGCACGAGGCCGAGTTGGCGATCGTCATCAAGGGCCCGGCCAAGATGGTGAAGCAGGCCGACTGGCGCAAAGCGGTCTTCGGCTATACCGGCATGATCGACGTGTCGGCGCGCGGCGACGGCCGGCGCACCTGGAAGACCGGAAGCTGGCTCGGCAAGTCGTTCGACACGTTCTGCCCCTTGGGCCCCTGCATCACCACGGCTGACGAGATAACCGAGCCCAACGATCTTCGCATCAAGTTCTGGAACGACGGTCAGCTCCGCCACGACTACAACACCGACGACATGGAGCATCGGGTGCCCGAGCTGATCGAGTTCGCGACCACCGTCATGACCATGGATTCGGGCGATCTCATCGCGTGCGGCACCAACCACGAGGGGCTGGGCGCGCTCCAGGACGGCGAGACAGTGGAGTTCGAGCTGCAGAATATCGGCAAGATGACGCTCCATGTGCGCGATCCGCTGAAGCGCAAATGGGAACGCGGCGTCTATATGGGCGCCGATTCAACCAACCCGGAGGCGGTAAGGCGCCACCGCCCGCAAGGCGCCTAGGGCGAGACTTCCTCGAGCGTGCGGCCCTTGGTCTCGTCGGCCCAGCCATAGGTGACGACGCCGCCCAACAGCGCCAAGCCGCCGAAATAGACGAAGATCGCGCCCAGGCCATAGATGGGCGACAGATAGCCCACCACCAGCGGCCCGGTGAACGCGGCGACGCGCTGCCACGACCCGCCGACCGCGGCGCCGAATGCCCGGACGCGCGTCGGGTAGAGCTCGGACGTGTAGAGATTGAGCCCGATCGCGCCCGTCGACATGAAGAACCCGCCGAGCGACGTGAAGACAAGAAGCAGCGTCGCCGTGCTCGGCCCGATCAGGGTGAGGGTCAGCATCGTGATGCCGCCGCCGATGAAGGCGAACAGGAACCACGGCCGCCGTCCCGTGCGGTCGATCGTGAAGGCGCACACCCCGTTCGCCAGCAAGCCGCAGCATTGGGTGATGAATCCATAAAGCAGCGACTGCGCCAGCGGCAGATGGAATTCGGTGCGGTAAAGGGTCGGCAGCCAGGTCTGCAACCCGTAAGTCGTCGAGAAGCAGCAGAACCACATCGCCCACATGGCGAAGGTGCGATGGCGGTAGACACCTTCGAAGATCTCGGACCACCGCGTCGCTTGTCGCGCGGGCGCCGGGCGCACGACGGGAGGCGGCAGAGCGCGGCCTTGCGCGGTAATGGCGCGCTCGATCTGGGCGACGGCCGCATCGGCCTCGGCAAGCCGGCCCTTCGACACGAGCCAGCGCGGCGATTCCGGCAGCTTCCACCGGATCAGGAACACCACCACGATCGGCACGGTGCCGAGATAGAACATCGACCGCCAGCCGATCGACGGCACCATCAGATAGCCCAAGAGCCCGGCCGCGATCAGCCCGAAGGCGAAGATCATCTGGTAAAGGATGTAGAACCGCCCGCGCACGTCGGTGCGGGCGAACTCGAGGATGTAGATGTTCGCGATCGGCACCTCGGCGCCGAGCCCGACGCCTTGAAGGAACCGGAACGTGATCAGCGACGAGCCGTCCCACGCGAGCGCGCAGGCAAGACTCATCACGCTGAAAAGGGCGATGGCGGCGGTGATGACCGGCAATCGCCCGACCCGCTCCGCCACCGCGCCCGCGACCAATGCGCCCAGGAACTGGCCGAAAAAAGCGGCCGAGATGACCCAGCCGATGGTCGACTGCGCCAGGTGCCACGGCCCTACCATGGCCGGCAAGGTAAAGGCGATGGTCAACAGGTCGAAGGCATCGAAAATGAGCCCGATGCCCATGATCGTGCGCATCATCCCATGCCAGCGTCCGACCGGGATGCGTTCTAGCCGCGCCAGGATGCCGGCGGCCGAAACCGCGCCGGTCGACTCTTCCATCGTCATCGTTTCCCCCGATTTTGGCCTTGTTCTCTATTCCGCCGCGACCTTGGTGGGCGGCCGCCAGCGTAGCACGGGCTTCCGGGCCGCATTCGTCTCGTCGAGCCGGCGCCGCGGCGCCAGCTGCGGCGCGGCGTGGAAATAATCCGCATCGCCCGCTCGCGCGCGCTCGGCAAGTCCGCGCAGCACGGCGATGAAATGGTCGAGCCCGGCCTTGCTCTCGTTCTCGGTCGGCTCGACCAGAAGGGCGCCATGGACGACCAGCGGGAAATACATCGTCATGGGATGGAATCCCGCGTCGATCATCGCCTTGGCGAAATCGAGCGTCGTGACATGGGTCCCTTCGAGGAAGCGGTCGTCGAACAGAACCTCGTGCATCGCCGGACCGGGATAGGAGGCGGTCATCACATCGGCGACACGCGCCAGCACGTAATTGGCGTTGAGCACCGCATCGCCGGCGGCCCGGCGCAGCCCGTCGGCACCATGGCTCATCATGAAGGCCAGCGCGCGCACGAACATGCCCATCTGGCCGTGGAAACCCTTGATGCGGCCGATCGCCTCGCCGGGATTTTGCTCGACCAGCCGGAACCCGTCCGCGTCGTGGACGAGCCACGGCAGCGGCGCGAACCGCGCAAGAGTTTCCGCCAACACCACCGGGCCGCTGCCCGGGCCGCCGCCGCCATGCGGCGTCGAGAAGGTCTTGTGCAAATTGATGTGCATGCAGTCGACGCCGAGATCGCCCGGCCGCACCCGCCCCACCAATGCGTTGAAATTCGCGCCGTCGAGATAGAAATAGGCGCCCGCCGCGTGCACCGCGTCCGCGATCGCCAAGGTCTCGTCCTCGAACAGGCCGCAGGTGTTGGGATTGGTCAGCATGATGGCAGCGACATCGGGCCCCAGCTTCTGCTTCAGGACGCCGAGATCGACGCGGCCGCGCGCGTTCGCCGGGATCGGGTCGACCTCGTAGCCGCAAGTGGCGGCCGTGGCGGGGTTGGTCCCATGAGCCGATTCCGGCACCAGAACGCGCCGCCGCGGCTCGCCGCGCGCCTCGAGCGCCGCCTTGATGCACATCATGCCGCAAAGCTCGCCATGGGCGCCGGCCGCGGGCGTCATCGCGACCGCCGGCATGCCGGTGAGCGTCTTGAGCCAATGCGCCAGCGTGTCGATAAGCTCGAGCGCACCCTGCACGGTCGCCATCGGCTGCATCGGATGAAGGTCGGCAAAGCCCGGAAGCCGCGCCACTTTCTCGTTGAGGCGCGGATTGTGCTTCATGGTGCAGGAGCCAAGCGGATAAAGCCCGGTGTCGATCGCGTAGTTCTTGTGCGAGAGCCGCGTGAAATGCCGCACCACCTGCGGCTCGGAAAGGCCCGGAAGCCCGATTGCGCTCTCGCGCCGCATTCCGCCGAGACGATCCGGCACGGATGAGGGCTCCGGCAGGTCGACGCCCGTACGCCCGGGCTCGTCCTGCTCGAACAAGAGGTGCTCCTCGATCTCGAGGCCGCGATTGCCAGCGCCACCGCCCGCCTCGCGCGCAAAGCCCGAAAGCGCCTTGCTCCAGTCGCTCATCGGATCGCCTCTCCGAGCGCTTGGGCAAAGGCATCCATCTCGTCCTCGGTGTTGGTCTCGGTCGCAGCGACGATCAGCAAAGGTGCGAGCTCGGCGTTCCCGGGCCAGAAGCGGCTCGCTGGGACCCCGCCGAGAACACCCCGCCGCGCCAAGACCTCGACAACCGGAGCGGCCGGAACCGGGAGACGTAGCGTGAATTCGTTGAAGAAGGTGCCCGTCATCAGCGACACGCGAGACACGGCGGCAAGCCGTTCCGCCGCCCGGACCGCCGCCTCGTGGTTGAGCGACGCGAGCCGCGAAAAGCCGGCCTCGCCCAAAAGCGCAAGATGTATCGCGAAGGCGAGCGCGCACAGGCCCGAATTGGTGCAGATGTTGCTCGTCGCCTTTTCACGGCGGATATGCTGCTCGCGCGCCGAAAGGGTAAGGACGAAGCCGCGCCGGCCTTCGACATCCGCCGTCTCGCCGGCAAGCCGCCCCGGCATCTGCCGGACATATCGGTCGCGCGTGGCGAACAGGCCGAGATAGGGTCCACCGAAATTCAGCGCGTTGCCGAGCGACTGGCCCTCACCCACGACGATATCGGCGCCCATCGCGCCCGGCGGCTTGACGAGCCCCAGCGAGACGGCCTCGGTAACGACCACGATCAACAAGGCGCCGCCACGGTGACACGCCTCGGCCGCCGCGGAATAATCACGCAGCTCGCCGAAGAAGCCGGGGTACTGCACGACGAGGCACGATGTCTCGGCATCGATCGCGGCCGCGGGATCGCCCATTCCCGCGGCGTCCGGCGGTTGCGCCGCGACCTCGAAACCGTTGAACCGGGCATAGGTCGCAACCGTCTCGCCATAATGGGGATGGAGGCTGCCGGCGAGGATAGCCTTGCGCCGGCGCGTCAGGCGGTTCGCCATCATCACCGCTTCGGCGGTCGCGGTCGCGCCGTCATACATTGACGCGTTCGCGACATCCATGCCGGTGATCAGCGCGACCTGGGTTTGGAATTCGAACAGCGCCTGCAGCGTGCCTTGCGCGATCTCGGGCTGATAGGGCGTGTAGGAGGTGAGGAACTCGCCGCGCTGCACCAGGTGATCGACCGCCGCCGGCACATGATGGCGATAGGCGCCACAGCCCAAAAAACTCGGCACCGAGCCCGCCGGGACGTTCCTTGCCGCAAGCCGCGTCAAAGCCCGCTCGACCGCGAGCTCGCCCTGGCCGTGCGGCAGGTCGACGGGGCCCGCGATCCGCGCCGATGGCGGCACGTCGCGGTAAAGCGCATCGATCGACGGCACGCCGATCACGGCCAGCATCTCGGCGCGGTTCGTGTCCGTCAGCGACAGATACCGCATCAGGTCAGTCCCGCGACCAGTTTCTGGTACGCCGCCTCGTCCAAAAGCCCATCGGCCTCGGCAGGGTTCGACAATTTCAGCTTGAAGAACCAGCCCTCGCCCATCGGGTCGGTATTGACCCGTGCCGGCTCGTCGCCCAGTGACGCATTGATGTCGATCACCTCGCCCGAAAGCGGCGCATAGATCTCGCTCGCGGCCTTCACCGACTCGACAGTGCCGGCTTCCTTGCCCATCGCGACCGTGCGCCCGCGCTCGGGCAGCTCGACATAGACGACATCGCCAAGCTGGGTCTGGGCATAGTCGGTGATGCCGACGACCGCCTCACCACCGTCGATCCGTACCCATTCATGTTCGCTCGTATATTTGACGATGCTCATCGCAGGTCCTCGTGATGCTCAGCGGTGGTAGCGGTGCGGCACGAACGGCATCGCCACGATGCGCGCGGCCCGAATTGTCCCGCGCACGACGAGGCCCAGAGCCGTTCCCGGCGCCGCATAGGCGGTCTCGACATAGCCCATGCCGATCGGGCCGCCGACGGTCGGTCCATACCCGCCACTGGTGATGTTGCCGATGACATTTCCATCGGGCGCCACGATCTCGGTACCATCACGGGCGGGGGCGCGGTCGTCCGGCCGGATGCCGACACGCTTGCGCGCGGTTCCTGTCGCAAGCTGTTTCGCGACGATTGCGGCGCCGGGATATCCCCCTTCGGCGCGCCGGCGCTTGCCGATGGTCCAGGCGAGATCGGCCTCGACCGGCGTCGTCGATTCGTCGAGATCGTTGCCGTAAAGGCAATAGCCGGCCTCGAGCCTCAACGTGTCGCGCGCGCCGAGCCCCGCCGGCTTCACATCCGGGTCGGCGAGAAGACGCCGCGCCAGCGCTTCCGCGCCGTCGGCCGGAACCGAGATCTCGAACCCGTCCTCGCCGGTATAGCCCGACCGCGCGACGAGGCAGGAAAGGCCGGCAATCGTGAACGGCGCCGCTGTGAGAAAACCCAAATTGGCCACGCCCGGCGCAACACGTTCCAAGATTGCGACGGCTTCCGGTCCCTGGAGCGCCAGAAGC
>DATJLY010000147.1:0-5928 GCA_035509095.1 Allostellaceae bacterium
TGGCCCTTGACCGGGCGCACCGGAAGCGCGCGAAGCGGACCCGGCACCTGAGCCGACCAGGCGCCCGCCGCGAGCACCACGACATCGGCAGCATGCCGCGTCTCGCCCACGCAGACGCCCACCGCACGGCCGCCGACGAGATCGACCGCCGCGACCGGCGCATGCTCGTGCAGCGTCCCGCCGGCCTGTCTGAACGCCGCGATCAGCGCACGCACGACGAGCCGATTGTCGACTTGATGATCGAGCGGGCTGAACAAGGCGCCGGCGAGATTGGGATGAAGATGCGGCTCGCGCTGACGCGCGGCGGCGCCCGACAGGAACTCGAGGGCGATCCCGTGCTTCCGGTGAAAATCCTGGGTAAAGCGAAGCTGCGCCGCGTCATCGCGGGTCAGAGCGACGACCAGCGTCCCCTCTTGACGCAAGCCCACCGATTGTCCCGATGCGCGCTCGAGATCGGCGGCAAAGCCCGGCCACAATTCCTGGCTGCGACGATTGAGGGCAAGCAGATCGAGCTCTCCCGGCTCGCACTCCACCCCGGCCGCAAGCATCCCCGCGGCCGCCCAGCTTGCCCCGCGCCCGGCCTCGTCGCGCTCGAAAACATCGACCGCCGCGCCCGCCTCGGCCAGGCGCCAGCCGATCGACAGGCCGATCACCCCGGCGCCGATGATGGCAACCGAAGGAGCCGTGGATGAGGCGCGTCGGGACGGAATGGCGGGCTCCCTTCGCTGGTATTATCCAGACAGGTTCGTTGGGTGTGATCTCAGCCCGTCCCCATAAGGGACTGGCACCCCAGCCGTGGACTCGACTCAAAGCGCAGGGAAGTCCGGCTGGCAAGCGGTTTTTCCGCCGGGTCAGCCTTCAACGCCCGGCCGCGCGGGCCGGTTGGCGAGCGTCAGCCGTCCGCTGGCGTCGTCTCAGGCCGTCGGATCGCTTGGATGCTCGTGGACCAGGATCGGCCCTTGCGCGCCCAGCGACCGCACCGTCCGGAGCAGGATGAGCGCATCCTCTTGCCGCGCCACGGCAGCGGTGCG
The DNA here is from genome assembly GCA_035509095.1 of Allostellaceae bacterium. GTDB lineage: Bacteria > Pseudomonadota > Alphaproteobacteria > ATCC43930 > CGMCC-115725 > DATJLY01. Next base: position 1,032 of record DATJLY010000147.1, read on the forward strand.
GAGCACGAACCATTGGCGCCCATCTCGGCCAGTGGTGTGCGTTATCGTGGCCATGACGCCCTTCGCGGCGAAGAGATCGGCATCGTGATGCGCCGTCGCCTCCATGCGGTAAGAGCCAAGCTGCACCGCGAACAATTCGTCGCCCGATGCTGGAGCGGGCGGCTCTTCCGCCGGAACGACCAGCGCGGCTGGCTGGATCGGTTGCGCCGCCTTCCTCAATGTTCCCTCGAAGGCTGCCAGTGCCGCGACGGTCACCGACAAATTGCGCGCAGGCGTGGCGTCCGCCGCAGGGGGCGGAGGCGCTTTCGGGGCGGGAGCGGGGACGGCAACGGGCATGGGGGCGGGCGGCGGCCCGAGATCGGCCGGCGCCGACGCGGGAACCGCGACCGGTTCGGCGGTCGCGAGATCGAGCACGATCGCGCTGAGGTCGACGGCCGCCGGAACCGCATGGCGGATCGGAACGAGCGCGGATTGCGGCTTCGGGTCGGCCGGGGCGGCGGGCATGCTCGGGGACGGGTCCGCGACCGGCGCGGGCTGGTCGGAGCTTGCGGCCATGTCGGGGTGCGGCGCAGGGGCGGCCTTGGGCGGCGGCGCCGGCGAAGGCGCGTCCGTCGGCACCAGTGGGACGGGCGACGCGCTTGCCACGGGTGGCACCGGTGCCGCGGGGCTGGGCGCCGCCTGGGCGCTGCCACTTGGCGGAGCGGCGGCCGGAGCCGGGACGGGATCCGGTCGTGTGACAGGCGGCGGCACGACCCTTTCCGGCGCGGATCGGGGCGTTGCCTTGGCAATCTTGTCGGGCGCGGCAGGAGGAACCGTCGGCGGCGCCTCGTTGATGACCGTGGGCTGATCGAGCGAGGCTTGCGCCACGGGGATTTGCGGTGCCGCGGCGACCATGTCGGAGGAACTCTTCTGGCTCACCTCGACGGGCGGCAAGCCGCCGCCATGCAGCTCGCTGCCGATGATGGCAGCGTCACGCTGCTGCTCGGTCATGCCGCGCAGCAGCGCGTAGAAAGCGAGATTGTTCCGCACCGAGGACGCGTCCAGCACCTGGCTCGCCACCGCGGAAGCCTTGGCATCGTCGCCTGCAAGCCCATAGGCAAGGGCGAGATTGAGGCGATAGCGCGGCGCGCCGGCGGGTCCCGCGATCTCCGACAGCTTGCTCACCGCGGCGCCATAATCGCCGGCCAGCGCCAGCGACATCCCGTAATTGTTTCGCAGGCCGATATTCGCGGGCGCCAAGTCGAGACCGTGCTGATAGCTCTGCTGCGCGAGGTCGTGCCGCCCGGTCATGTCCTGGGCGACACCCAGCACGCTGTAAAGGCGCGGATCGTTCGCGCTTTGGGCAAGCGCCGTCCGCGTCTCCTTCATCGCCGATTCGGGATCGCCCAGCATCAGGTCCGCGAGCGCCAGCCCGCGCCGGAAATCCACATTGTCGGGCTGCAGCGCGGCCGCCATGCCATAGGCCACGACCGCCGAGCGGTAATCCTGCAAGGTCATGAAGGTCGCCGCGAGCCGCCCCAGCGGAACCGGGTCCTTCGGGGCCATGGCATGGAGCTGACGATAAAGGCTCAGCGCCGTTGCCGGATCGCCGCCCGAGCTTGTCTCGTCGGCGATCTTGAGCATCGTCGCGCCCTTGACGTCCGTCTGAACCGAGCTCGTCTGCGTCGAGCCCGCGCAGGCCGTGAGTCCAAGCGCCAGAGCCAGCACGGACGCGGCGGTCCGGAACCGCGGCCGGAGCGGGAGAGAGCGCGGAGAGGATTTTGTAATCATGACGGCGAGTGTCGCCGGGTCACGGTTACCAAAATCCAAACGCGCGCCTAGAAAATCCCTCCGACGCCGCTACGATCGTATTGATCTTTAAGCGAAAATATCTCGTTAAGGATAGAAATGCCGGGATTCATCCTTACCCGCCGGCCGGTTGCGCGAGCGCCCATCCCGCTTCGGCGATGGCGCGCGCCCGCGCCCCGGTCTCGCGGGCGCGGAGATTGGCGGCGGTCCCCTCCATCACCCGGCCCATGATCCCCTGCAGAATGCCCGCCAGGCGGAACATATTGTAGGCGGTATAGAACTCCCAATGGGCAAGCTCGCGGCGACCGGTGCGTTCGCAGTACCGGCGCCGGTACTCGGCCTCGCCGGGAATTCCGAGCGCGGCGAGGTCGTGCCCTTTGAGGCCGCGATAGGTCGTGCCGCCAAGGCGCCAGGACATCATGTGATAGGCGAAATCGCTGACCGGGTTGCCGAGCGTCGACAGCTCCCAATCCAGCACCGCCAGGATGCGGGGCTCGGTCGGATGGAAGATCACATTGTCGAGGCGGTAGTCCCCATGGACGATGCTGGTCGCCTCGTCCTGGGGCACGTGGTCCGGCAACCACGCGATGAGCCGGTCCATCGCCTCGATGGTCTCGGTCTCCGAGGCGCGATACTGCTTGGTCCAGCGATCGATCTGCCGGCGCACGTAATTGCCCGGCCGGCCGTAGTCGCCAAGGCCGATCGCGGCGTAATCGACGCGGTGCAGCCGCGCGATCACGTCGTTGAGGGCATCGTAAAGCCGCGCGCGCTCGGCCGGCTCGAGCCCCGGAAGGTCGGGCTCCCAAAACACCCGGCCCTCGACATAGTCCATGATATAGAAAGGAGTGCCGACCACGGAGTCGTCGAGACACAAGGCGCGGGCGCGCGCCACCGGCACATCGGTCTGCGCCAGCGCCGAAATGATGCGGAACTCGCGGTCGACCGCATGCGCCGACGGCAAGAGCTTGCCGGGCGGCTTGCGCCGCAGGACGAGCCGGCGACGGTCTGCCAAGGTCAGAAGGAAGGTCGGGTTCGACTGGCCGCCCTTGAATTGCTCGACGCCGGTCAGGCCGCGACAATCCGGCAGGGTCCGATCCATCCAGTCGGCCAGCCGCTGCGCCTCGAAGCGGTGCTGCTCGCGAACCGGCATCGTGCCGGTGTTCTCGTCATCGACGCTCATCTTGCCGTCCTCGCGGGGCTTTTCATCGCGGCCGCGCCCTGCAATGCTCCGGTCTCCTGAGGAAGGTGGCAAATGGCGAGCGCCAATGGCAAGAGCTTAGCAGTCGGCATCGCCGGCCTCGGCGCGGTTGGAACCGTGGTGGCGCGCCGTCTTGCCACGGGGATGAAGGGATTGCGGCTTTCGGCGGTCGCGGTGCGCGACCCCGAGCGGGGGCAGCAGCGGCTGGCGAAGGACGGCATCGATGCGCCGGTGGTGCCGCTCGCGGCACTTGCGGATCACGCCGACATCGTGGTCGAGGCGATCCCGGCCGCGCATTTCCGCGCCGTCGCCGAGCCTGCCATCGCTGCCAAGCGAATCTTCATGCCGCTGAGCGCGGGCGCGCTCCTCGACAATTTCGACCTGGTCGCGCGTGCCGAAGCGGAGGGCGCACGGATCATCGTCCCGACCGGCGCGCTGTTGGGCCTGGACGCCGTGCGTGCCGCCGCCACGGGCGAGATCGTGTCGGTCCGCATGATCACCCGCAAGCCGCCGCAAGGGCTGGCGGGCGCTCCTTATCTCGTCGCCAACGGAATTTCGCTCGACGGCCTCAATGCGCCGAAACGGGTGTTCGACGGCACCGCGCGCGACGGGGCGCGGGGCTTTCCCGCCAACGTCAATGTCGCCGCGGCCTTGGCGCTGGCCGGCATCGGCCCCGACCGCACCCGGCTCGAGATTTGGGCCGATCCCGCGATCGAGCGCAACACGCACACGATCGAGGTGGAGGCCGATAGCGCGCGCTTTCGCATGACGATCGAGAATGTGCCCTCGGAAAATCCGCGCACCGGCCGCATCACGGCGTTGAGCGTGCTCGCCTGTCTTGAAGGTTTGGTCGCCCCCTTCCGCGTCGGAAGCTGATCCCGCACAGACGAGTCGCCGGCCAGGGCGGAGTCGCGACGGAACACTCTCGCGCCTTCATGCTGCGACGCAACAGCGCGCATGGCTGTGAATAACGTTCGCTCGACGTTGGAATCATGACGTCCCTGACACAAATCGCATCCCAGTCGCCGCGATCCTCGTATCCATTCTGCACGCGGCGCTTGCTTTGGGTTCATTTTCGGACATGCTGACAAGGCCGTTGGGCGCGCGGCCATCATCGCGGGGATGCGATTGATCGGAATGCCATTTCAGTGCGACGAACGCCGGTGCGCGTTCCTCGATGCGGCAGTTGGACGCACGCGATACCGCCGACAGCCGCGAGTTGAATGACATGATGGCGTCGACTTGCGCCGGCGGACGTGCATCGCGACATGGAGCAAATAGGGTGCTTGGCCCGTTGTTCAACCGCGCGGGCCCTTGTATCGGCGCAACAGATTGTCACATTAAAGGCACTTTAGGGTTACCACGCTTTATGGTTCGCTGCGTATATAGCTTAAGGCGTGATTGGTTGGATTGTTACCGGGGCGACACGGAATCGAGGTGGCGCAATGAATTCGCAGGATAACGTTTTCGGCCTCTTCTCCAAACTCTACGAAAGCCAGAAAGAGGCCGAGATGTCCCTTGAGGACTATCTCAAATGCTGCGCCCGCGAGCCGATGGCCTATGCGAGCGCCGCCGAGCGCATGCTCGCGGCAATCGGCGAGCCGGAGATCGTCGATACCAGCCACGATCCGCGGCTCGGCCGGATCTTCATGAACCGGACCATCCGCGTTTATCCGACCTTCGCCGATTTTTACGGCATGGAAGAAACGATCGAGCGCATCGTGGGCTATTTCCGCCACGCCGCGCAGGGGCTCGAAGAGCGCAAGCAGGTCCTTTATCTCCTGGGTCCGGTCGGCGGCGGCAAGTCCTCGCTCGCCGAGCGGCTGAAGCTCCTCATGGAGAAGATGCCGGTTTACGTGCTGAAAGCCGGGAAGGAAATCAGCCCGGTCTTCGAGAGCCCGCTGGGTCTCT
>DATJLY010000148.1:0-4251 GCA_035509095.1 Allostellaceae bacterium
CTGCACGCTCTCCAAGCATGCCGCCGAGGCCGAAGGCTACCAGGACGCACTGATGCTGGATTGGCGCGGCCAGGTCGCCGAGGCCACCGGCGCCAACGTCTTCCTGGTGATCGACGGGGCGCTGCACACGCCGACGCCCGATTGCTTCCTCGACGGCATCACCCGGCAGACAGTGATCCAGCTCGCCCGCGCGCGCCAGCTCAAGGTGATCGAGCGGGCGATCATGCCGGACGAGTTTGCGAAGGCCCAGGAGGTGTTCGTCACCGGCACCGCCGCCGAGGTGACGCCGGTCGCCGAGATCGGCCAGTACCGCTTCACGCCCGGCCGCGTCTGCAAGATGCTGATGGACGATTTCGACCGCACGGTGAGCGCGGCCAAGGCGGCCAGCGCGGCGTGACCGCGGGCGCCCGGCCGAGGGCGCGTCATGAGCGACATCCATAGCGGCGACTGGGCGGACCGCTACGCGCCGCCGAGCCTCCTTCCTTACATCCGCTTGGCGCGCCTCGACCGGCCGATCGGCACGTGGCTGCTGCTGTTTCCGGGCTGGTGGGGGATCGCGCTGGCGGCGCAAGGCTGGCCCGACTGGCGGCTGATCGTGCTCTTCGGCATCGGCGCGGTGGCGATGCGCGGCGCCGGATGCACCTTGAACGACATCGCCGACCGCGACTTCGACGCGCAGGTGGCGCGCACCCGGACGCGGCCTATCCCAAGCGGCGCGGTCTCGGTGCGGCAGGCGGCGCTCTTCATGCTGCTGGAGCTCGCGGTGGGAGCGGCCGTGCTGCTCAGCCTGACGCCTATGGCGATGGTGCTTGGCGTGCTGGTCCTGGCGCTGATCGGCACCTACCCGTTCATGAAGCGCATCACCTATTGGCCGCAATTCTTCCTCGGCCTCAACTTCAATTGGGGCGCGCTTTTGGGCTGGGCCGCGGTGCGCGACGGGCTCGGCACGCCGGCGATCCTCCTTTATCTGGGCGGCATCTGTTGGACGCTCGGCTACGACACGATCTATGCGCATCAGGACAAGGAGGATGATGTCCGGATCGGCGTGAAGTCGGCGGCGCTGAAACTGGGCGCGGGCACGCGGCCTTATCTCTTCGGCTTCTATGCCGGCGCCGTGGCGCTCTGGGCCGCCGCCGGCGCCGCCGAGCGGCTTGGCCCGCTTTACGTCGCGGCGCTGGCGCTCGTCGCCGCCCAGCTCCTATGGCAAGCGGCGCGGGTCGATATCGACAGCCCCGTCGATTGCCTCGCCAAGTTCCGCTCCAACCGGCTGGTCGGCTGGCTCCTGCTGGTCGGGATCGTGGCATCCCATGTCGCCCAATCCTAAGGCCTTCGTCGCCGCCAACACGGTGCTCGCCGCGCCGCCCTTGGTGCCCGAGCTGCGGCTGCATCTCGCGAGCGAGTTCACGCCGCTGTGGCAGGCGACCGAGGCGACCCTCGAAAAGCACCATTTGCCGCCGCCTTACTGGGCCTTTGCCTGGGCCGGCGGCCAGGCGCTGGCGCGGCATCTTCTCGACCATCCCGAGCTCGTGCGCCGCAAGAGCGTGCTCGATTTCGGCGCGGGCTCGGGCCTCGTCGCGATCGCCGCCGCGCGGGCCGGCGCGCGCGCCGCCACGGCCGCCGAGCTCGACCCCTTCGCCGCCGCCGCGATCGGCTTGAACGCCGCCGCCAACGGGGTCGCGGTGGCGGTCGAGACCGCGGACATCATCGGCACCGCGCCCCGTTGGGACGTCGTGCTCGCCGGCGACATGTGCTACGAGCGGCCGCTCGCCGAGCGCCTCACGTCATGGCTCGCGCGCTGCGCCACCGAGGGCGCGCTGGTGCTGCTGGGCGATCCGGGGCGCGCCTATCTGCCGAAGACGGGGCTGACGCCGCTCGCGCGCTATCTCGTGCCGACGCCGCTCGAGCTCGAGGACCGCACCGAGCGCGAAACCACTGTGTGGCGCCTCTCCGCCGCCATATAGTCGCCGCCCACTCATCCCGAAGGCGTCCCCATGCCCTATGCATCGCTGCGCGATTTCATGACGCGGCTCGAGCGCGATGGGCTCTTGAAGCGGGTCGCGACGCCGGTTTCGCCCAACCTCGAGATCACCGAGATCCACACGCGGCTTCTGGCCGAGCGCGGGCCGGCGGCGCTGTTCGAGACCGTCACGCGCGAGGATGGCGGGCGGTACGGCATGCCGGTCCTCACCAACCTGTTCGGCACGGTCGAGCGGGTCGCGCTGGCGATGGACCGCACGCCCGACAAATTGCGCGAGGTGGGCGAGACGCTCGCCTTCCTGAAGCAGCCCGAGCCACCCGGCGGCTGGCGCGAGGCGATCGAGATGCTGCCTCTCCTCAAGACCGTCCTGGCGATGAAGCCGCGCACCACGGGCGGCGCGCCGTGTCAGGAGATCGTCCTGAAAGGCGGCGACATCGACCTCGCCCGCCTGCCGATCCAGACCTGCTGGCCCGACGAGCCGGCGCCGCTCATCACCTGGCCGCTCGTCGTCACCAAAGGACCCGGCGCGGCGCGCGAGGACGACTTCAACCTCGGCATCTACCGCATGCAGGTGCTGGGACGCGACCGCACCCTGATGCGCTGGCTTGCCCATCGCGGCGGCGCGCAGCATCACCGCCGCTGGACCGCCGAGCGCAGCGACCCGCTGCCGGCCGCGGCCGTGATCGGCGCCGATCCCGGCACCATCCTCGCCGCCGTGACGCCGGTGCCGGACACGCTCTCCGAGTATCAGTTCGCGGGCCTTCTGCGCGGCCGGCGGGTCGAGCTGGTGCCGTGCCTCACCCAGCCGCTCAAAGTGCCGGCCGAGGCCGAGATCGTGCTCGAAGGCCATATCGTCCCCGGCGAGTTCGGCGACGAGGGGCCCTATGGCGACCACACCGGCTATTACAACGCGGTGGAGCGGTTCCCGGTGTTCCACATCACCGCGATGACGATGCGGCGCGAGCCCATCTATCTCTCGACCTTCACCGGGCGGCCGCCCGACGAGCCCTCGGTGCTGGGCCAGGCCTTGAACGAGGTGTTCATTCCCTTGCTCCAGCAACAATTCCCCGAGATCGTCGATTTCTGGCTGCCACCCGAGGGCTGCTCCTACCGCATCGCCGTCGTGTCGATGAAGAAGGCCTATGCCGGCCATGCCAAGCGCGTGATGATGGGCGTGTGGTCGTTCCTGCGCCAGTTCATCTATACGAAGTTCGTGATCGTGGTGGACCAGGACATCGACGCGCGGGCCTGGACCGACGTGATGTGGGCGATCGCGACGCGGATGGACCCGGCGCGCGACATCACCGTGGTCGAGAACACGCCCATCGACTATCTCGACTTCGCCTCGCCGGTTTCGGGCCTGGGCGGCAAGATCGGCCTCGACGCGACCGACAAGTGGCCGGGCGAGACCACCCGGCCCTGGGGCCGCAAGCTCGGCATGCGCGCCGATATCGTGGCGCAAGTCACCGAGAAATGGCCGAGCCTCGGCCTGCCCGGGTCCGGAAAGCCGATCTGGCGGTGAGCCGGCGAGGCGATTTTCGCGACAATTGATAATCGCCGCGCGGAACCTCGGGGACGAACCGACCGCGAAATGGGTTCAGCCATCACCGGCCGATTGCGCTGTACTCACTTGTAAAAGAACCGCATAACCTCAAGCGGCCGGGTATATCACATTTTGCGTACAGACGCAAGGGCAGGAATGGTGGTCATGCCGCGGCGGTGAGTGGCTTCGCGCGCGCGATCCGTTTGCGGTCGCGGGGATCGTTCATCGCCTTCCACAAATCGGTTCGGCGCTGGACGTTGAGCCAGAAGTCAGGGCTGGTCCCGAACACGCGAGCAAGGATGAGGGCGGTCGCCGCGGTCACGCTCCTGCGATCGTTGCACAGTTCGTTGACGTGCTTGCGCTGAACGCCCATCGCTTTGGCAAGCGCCGCCTGGGTGCGTCCCATCGGCCGCAGGAACTCCTCGACCAGTATCTCGGCAATCGGGGCCGGCTTGCGCTTCGTGGTTAGCATGGTCTGAAAATCCGCATCGCACCGAGCCACACCGCTCTTTGCCCTCAATACGTCAGCAGATGCCCGTTGCAGGTGTATTCGGTGCAGTCGCCGTCATAGGGCGATCGCGCGGGGTGGCCGCCGCAGGACGCGAGCGTGAGCACGATGATCGCCACCAGTCCCAATCGAGCAGCCATGTTTTCTCCGGATTTGTCTTGAGGCGTTCCTGGGCGACGGAGAGACCCTCCTCACCCTGCCCTCTCCTCCATTGGAGGAGAG
>DATJLY010000149.1:0-2700 GCA_035509095.1 Allostellaceae bacterium
GCAACATCGGGCGATGATGCCGCGACTTCGGCGGGAGCCGGAGAATCGAAGGTGTCATCGGCCGACAGGCGCGCGGCCAGGGAGGCGGCGCGCACCGGCTTGATCAGATAGCCGGAAAAACCCGCCTCCTTGAGCGCGGCAAGTTCGCTGCGTGTGGCCGGCGTGACAAGGACGATTCTGCGTGGGATCGGCGAGGCAAGCCGGGCAATGGCGGCGCTTGCCAATGTGCCGGGCGCATGATCGACCAGGATCGCATCCCATGTCTGTTCGGGCGACCACGTCTGTTCGGGCAACAGCGCCTGCGCCGACTTTGCGTCGGCAACGATTTGCGTGCGCGCGCCCCAGCGCTGCAGACGTCGCGCGATCAATGACGTCTCGAGCGCTCCTGGCGCGACGATCAGGATGCGTTGGCCGGAAAGGTCGGGGACGCTGAGCGGCGGTTCTTGCGCGTCGACGGCGGCCGCCAGCGGTACGGTGACGGTGAAGGTCGAGCCCTCGCCGTGCGCGCTCGCGATGGCGATCGAGCCGCCCATGCTTTCAACGATGCGTTTGGAGATGGTCAGCCCGAGACCGCTGCCGCCGAACTTGCGCGCCGCGCCGCCTTCGGCCTGCTCGAATTCAAGGAAAATACGCGCCTGGTCTTCGGGCAGGATGCCGATCCCGGTGTCGCGTACCGCGATGGATACCGCATCCGCCGCGGCTCCGGGCTCGGCGACGATGGAGACGCCGCCGCGCTCGGTGAACTTGATGGCGTTGCCGGCGAGGTTGAACAGGACCTGGCGCAGCCGGGCGGCGTCGCCGATGACGCGGGCAGGCAGGCGCTCGTCGACGTAGCCGCAGATTTCCAGTCCCTTGGCTTGGGCGCGCGGTCCCAACAGTTCGACCGCCTCCTCGACCAAGGCCGAGAGCCCGAATGCGCTCGGGGTAAGATCGAGCCGTCCCGCCTCGATCTTGGAGAAGTCGAGGATCTCATCGATCAAACCCAGAAGCGTCTCGCCCGACGATCTGACGGCCTTCAGGTAGGCCGTCTGTTCGGCCGACAAGGCGGTGTCGGCAAGGAGACCGGCCATGCCGAGAATGCCGTTGAGGGGCGTGCGGATCTCATGTGAAACCATGGCCAGGAAGCGGGATTTCGCGCGGTTCGCCGCCTCCGCTTGATCGCGCGCCTCGGCCAGCGCCCGCTCCGCCTCGACCCTATCGGTGATATCGCGGCCGACCCCTTGAGTCTCGCTGTGACCGTCACTGCGCACGGTGACTTCGCGCCAGGCGATCCAGCGCGGGCCGTCGGGCGAGGCGAGCTTCTGGTCGTATGCGCGCGTGCCGTCGGCAAGCCGCATCGTCTCGCCCTGTTCGAGCACCGGAAGCGCCGAGCCGGTTGCCAGCAGACTTTCACGGCGGCGTCCGGCGAGCGTGCAATAGGCGTCGTTGACGTAGGTGATCGCGCCCTCGCCGTCGCGGCGCACGATCACGTCGTCCTGCGCCTCGAAGAAGCTCTTGGCGCGCTCCTCCGCCTCCTTGATTTCCCAATTGCGGTCGGCGGCCTCGTCGAGACGGGCTTCGAGAAGGCGAAGCTCCTGCTTCATGCCGCGCACGCGCGAAATGAGGATGCCGATGGCGCCGCACGCGGCGCCGAATAGAGCGGAGACGCCGATGGCGAAACTGTTGGGATCGTAATGCGCGCCCTGGGCGGTCGCGCCGGAAAGAAAGCCGAACGCGACGCCAAACGACATCGAAGCAATGGCGGCGGAGCGGACAATGAGGGATATCAGACGGCGGGTGACAATCGCGGGTTTTCTAAACGTGGCGCGAGGCCGCATGGTCTTGATCCCCGCCAGGTACGGTGGTCTACGCATGGCCGCCTTACGGCGCCATGCCCGGCCTCGGTTTTATCGACGTTTCGCATGAATTCTGGTCTATGAACCTTGCGCATCCCTTTCATCCACCTGACGGGATTGGAGCGACGGTTGCTGGTTTGTTAACATCGCCCGAACTATCGAGCAGGCATTTGCCACGGGTTTGGCGCGGCCGGAGAGATCGAATGGACAAGGTCATTAATCACAAGCGCTCGCGCGCCGGCTCGGCCGGCGCCGCGCCGCCGGAAAAGCCCTCGCGCGCCGAGGCCGAGGCGGCGGTGCGCACGCTCATTCGCTGGGCCGGCGACGATCCGGAGCGCGAGGGGCTCCGCGCCACGCCCGCGCGCGTGGTGCGCGCTTATGAGGAATGGTTCTCCGGTTACGCCGCCGAGCCGCGCGACTATCTCAAGCGCACCTTCGAAGAGACCGGCGGTTACGACGAGGTCGTGGTGCTGCGCGACATCCGCTTCGAGTCGCATTGCGAGCACCACATGGCCCCGATCATCGGCCGCGTCCACATCGGCTATCTGCCGCGCAACCGCGTGGTCGGCATTTCCAAGCTGGCGCGGCTGGTCGAGGTGTTCGCCCGGCGCTTGCAGATTCAGGAAAAGATGACCGCCGAAATTGCCACGTGTCTCGACACCGTGCTCAAGCCGCACGGTGTTGCGGTGGTCACCGAAGGCACGCACCAATGCATGACCACGCGCGGCGTGCACAAGCCCGGTGTCACCATGGTGACGAGCCGGATGGTCGGCGTATTCCGCACCAATGCCGAAACGCGTCAGGAGTTCTTGGCCGCCATCGGCATGCGGGGCGCGATCCATACTTCCAACGGTGCGGGATAGAA
>DATJLY010000150.1:0-19927 GCA_035509095.1 Allostellaceae bacterium
CCTCTTGAACCGAAACCATTGTACCCCGCACCGTTTTTGATAGGCTTCAATGAAGGCCGGTCCGGCCCACAAGAAACCAGGGAGGTGAGCCTTGACGCGCTCCGTTCGCTACGAAAATACGCTGATCGGCCTGATGTTCCTGACATTCGGGACGATCTTCCTCGACCGGATGGCGCAGTTCTATCTCGCGCCCTACCTGATCCCCGATCTTCATGTGAACAACATCCAGATCGGCATGATGGCGTCGGTGCTGGCGCTCGCGTGGGCCGTGTCGAGCCTCGTCTTCGGCGTGATCTGCGACCGGTACGGGCGGCGCGTGATCCTGGTCCCGGCGGTGTTCGCCTTCTCGCTGATGTCGTGGCTCACGGGCGTCGTCGAGACATTCGGGCAGATGCTGCTGGTCCGCTTCCTGCTCGGCATCGCCGAGGGCGCCTGCTATGCGCCGGTGATGGCGGTTGCGGAGGCCGCGTCGAGCCCGCATCGCCGCGGCATCAATGTCGGCATCGTCGTGACCGCGGCCGCCTTTGTCGGCCAGGCGGTCGCGCCGGTGCTGACGACCCAGGTCGCCGCCTATATCGGCTGGCGCTGGTCGTTCTTCGTCGCCGGCGTGCCCGGCGTGATCCTGGGCTTCTTCATCTGGAAATATGTCGAGGAGCCGATCGTCCGCAAGGGCGAGGAGCAGCGGCCAAAGCTCGGCGAATTTCTCACCCTGCTGAAATACCCGAACATGGTGCTGTGCTGCTTTGCCGGCGCCGCAAACCTGACCGCGATCTTCTTCTTTCAGGTGTTCGCGCCGCTCTATATCACCCAGATCGCGCACGAGGCGCCGACGACGGCCGGTTTCATCATTGGTGCGAGCGGGGTCGGCGGTGGCGTCGCCGGCATTCTTTATCCCGCTCTCTCCGACCGGATCGGCCGCAAGCCGGTTCTCCTGTTCGCGTCGCTGGTCGCGATCTTCTTCCCCTTGGCGCTGCTGATCCCGGCGCTCTACCAGAATCTGTGGGCGCTCGCCGCGATCGAGTTCCTGTTCTCGACCAACGCCGTCATTCCCTCTTTGGTGATGGTGGTGATTCCGACCGAGAGCGTCCCATCGAAACTGGCCGCAACCGCCATCGGCGCGACCACCCTCACCTCCGAGCTGATCGGCGCCGCGATCGCACCCACCATCGGCGGCATCTTCGCGCAGCGAATGGGCCTCGCCGTGCCGATCGAGATCGCGGCCGGGATGATGGTCATCGTGTTCCTGCTCTGCGCCATGCTGCGCGAAACGCATGCGCGCAAGCTCGTCCTGCCCAGCAGCGCGCCGGCGCAGTAGCGGCTTGGGAGCCCGCGTCGAGAAGGCAAGAGTCGATTAAATTGTCCGAAATAATGGTGGGCGCGAGAGGGATTGAACCTCTGACCCCTGCCGTGTCGAGGCAGTGCTCTACCGCTGAGCTACGCGCCCATTCGCGCGCGATGTACCGTAATTCGGGGCGACGGGCAAGGCGCCTCAGGCCGCGAGCAGGCGATGGATCTCGTCGACGATTCGGCGCAGATGGAACGGCTTTGCCAGCACGGTCGTCTCGCGCGGCATGGATTCGGCCGCCCTGAGCGCCACGGCGGCGAAGCCGGTGATGAAGATGATGCGCAGATGCGGCCACATGTCGCCGGCGCGCCGCGCCAGTTCGATCCCGTCGATGCCGGGCATCACCACGTCGGCGAGCAGCAGATCGACCGGATGCTCGCTGATCCAGGCAAGCGCGGTGCGCCCGTCCGGCATGTCGCACACGTCGTGACCGGCGCGGCGCAGCGCCCGCGCCAGGAACGTGCGCACGCTGTCATCGTCTTCGGCAAGGAGGATTCGTGCCATTCTCTCGTCCGGGGCAAGGGCCGCGCCGGAAGCCTACCGGTCATCGCTGAACGAACCGTTATCAAGGAGGGATGACAGGACCCGCCGCTTCCTCCTAATCTCGCGGGATGGAAGGAAGATTTGAGCCCAGCGCGGCGGTCGAACCGCCGATCGAGATCAAGGCGCCGGTGGCTCAGACGGTGCCGATGGTGCTGGCCTCGCCGCATAGCGGCGCCGACTACCCCGCCGATTTCCTGGCGTCCTCGCGGCTCGATCCGCTGACCCTGCGGCGATCGGAGGATTCCTTCGTCGACGAGATTTTCGACCCCGGTCCCGATCTTGCCGCGCCCATGCTGAAGGCGCGCTTCCCAAGGGCCTATCTCGACCCCAACCGCGAGCCGTTCGAGCTCGACCCCGCGATGTTCGAGGATGCGCTTCCGCCTTATGTGAACAGCCGCTCGCCGCGCGTGCGGGTCGGGCTCGGCACGATCGCGCGCGTCGTCGCCACCGGCGAGGAGATTTATGCGCGAAAGCTGCGCTTTGCCGAGGCGACCGAGCGGGTCGAGCGGCTCTATCGTCCCTATCACCGCGCGCTGAAACAGCTTCTGGCGACGACGCGCGAGACTTTCGGCTGCTATCTCCTGGTCGATTGCCACTCGATGCCGTCTTCGATCGCCCAGGGCGAGCGCGGCGGCGCGCGCACGCGGGCTGACATCGTGCTGGGCGATTGCCACGGCACCGCATGTCACCCGATCGTCACCGAAACGGCGCAGTCTCATCTGCGAGCGAAGGGATACCAGGTGGCGCGCAACACGCCCTATGCCGGCGGCTTCACGACGCAGCATTACGGCAAACCGCATATCGGCTGTCACGGACTCCAGATCGAGCTGAGCCGCGGCCTTTACATGGACGAGCACAGTTTCGACCGCCGGCCGTTCTTCGCGCGGCTCGCCGCCGACATGCGCGAGCTTCTGGCAGCGCTCGCCGCGATCGATCGGGAGGTGTTGAGGCCGTCGTGAGCGAAGCGATCGCGGTGCGCGAGGCGGCATCGCACGATTTTCCCGGCATCACCCGCATCTACGGCCACCACGTGGTCCACGGGCTCGCCACGTTCGAGGACGAGCCGCCGAGCGAGGACGACATGCTGCGCCGCTATATCGAGGTGCAGATGCATCGCCTGCCCTGGCTGGTCGCTGAAGGCGGCGGCGGCGCGGTTGTGGGCTATGCCTATGCCATGCCCTATCGGCTGCGCGCGGCCTATCGCTTCACGCTCGAGGATTCGATCTATGTCGCGCCCGACGCGATGCGGCGCGGCGTGGGCTGTCGCCTTTTGAGCGACCTTGTCGAGCGCTGCACCGCGCTCGGCCATCGCCAGATGATCGCGGTCATCGGCGACAGCGCCAACGCCGCCTCGATCCGCCTTCACGAGAAATTGGGCTTCCGCCATGTCGGCATGCTGCCCGCGAGCGGTTTCAAGCACAATCGCTGGGTCGACAGCGTCTTGATGCAGCGCGCGCTCGGCGACGGCGACACGAGCGTGCCGTGATCCCGTAAAGGGAAACGGGCGAGCGTCCGACTGGTCTTTCCCCAATCGCTTTCCCGGTTCCGTCTCCCGCGGGCCTGCGGGTCCATGGATTGCCGGGGCAAGCCCGGCAATGACGGGACAGGATGACCGCAATTCAGCAGGCGGCGCGCCTTCTTGAGTTGCGACACCGAGCGGGTTTGCGATCTATGATGTCGCGCCCAAAAAAATTGGGCCGAGCGAGGCTCGGCCCAAGTTTAGGGAGGAAACGCCTAGAAGACGTGCGGCGGACCGTCAGGCGACGATCGATGCCGCACCGCAACAATGCCCTGCTGCGCTGCACAAAGCAAGTCAAAAAACGCATTCTCCACAGGCTTCCGGGTGCGACATATTGACAATCGGCTCTCGTTTGTCCGACCGGATGGCCGCAACCGCGACCCCGTCGCCCCTGCGCCAGCATTCGTTGTTACCATTTTTTGGTAACCCTGATAGAGGTTTACGTTCCAAACAAAAGCCACAATTGCGGCTCGGTCTCGCCTCGAACCCAGGCGAAAGTCGGCCACCATTTTCGAGGCCACGACCGATTTGCATTGTGCGTTGCACAAAGAACGCAAGAAACGCGCCGTTCGCGGAGACGATGAGGTCATTTCCTTTCGCAGCGGCAGCGCGCCGCGAAAAGCCCGTTCCAACTTGCCGGCGGCGCTTGCACGGTCCATCTTGCCCCGATGACTGATGCCGTCGCCATCGAGATGGCCGATCACGCGATGCGCCATTGGACCGCGCCCGATCCTGGGCCGGTCCGGGTCGGCTCGCCGGGCCATCTGCGCCTGTTCGCGCGCATGCTGCTCGACACCCACAACCCCTATAAGCCCGCCGTGATGGTGTGGCCGACGCTCGACGCGGCGGCGCTTCAGCGCCTTACCTCGCTGCCGATCTGGGACATCGCGGTGCAGACCGAGGGCCGCGCCTCGATCCGGGTCAAGACCTTCGCCGAAAGCGTGAGCGATCCGCTGCTGCGCGAGGCGCTGGTGATGGATGCCGGCGAAGAAGCGCGCCACAAGGTCGTCCTGGGCCGTCTTGTCGAGGCCTATGGCATCGCGTTGGCGCCCGAGCCGCCTTATCCCCCGCCCCGGGACAAGGAATGGGCGTGGCTCGTCACCGGCTATAGCGAATGCATCGACAGCTTCTTCGCCTTTGGCCTGTTCGCGCTCGCCAAGCAGTCGGGCTATTTCCCGCCGGCGCTGGTCGAGACGTTCGAGCCGGTGATCCAGGAAGAGGCGCGGCACATCCTGTTCTTCGCCAACTGGGTCGCCTGGCAGCGCCGCAACATGGGCTGGTGGCGCCGCCTTGCCTTCGAGGCGCGGGTCGCGGCCGTGTGGGCCTTCTTGATCTGGGAACGGATCGGCATCGCGCGCGGTATGGACGCCGATGGCACGGCGCAGGACGCGAATTTCGCCATGACCGGCGGCGCCGCGGTGGGCGAGGATTTGAGCCCGCGCGCGCTCATCGAATTGTGCCTTGCCGAAAACGACCGCCGCATGAAGGGCTATGACAGGCGGCTGTTGCGCCCCACCACCGTGCCGCGCCTTGCCTCGCTCGCACGCCGCTTCCTGAAGCGGCCGGCCGGAGCCACCCCGTGAAGATCGGTTCGGACGCGCACAAGGCCCTGTTCTGCCGCCAGTTCATCGACAGCTATACCGAGTTCGATCCGGCGACCTTGCCCTGGCCCGACCTCGACGAAGCGGCGCTTCAGCGTCTGCGCGGCGTCCCGTTCTGGCAAGAGGTGCGCCACACCGAGCGGCGCGCGGGGGCCATCGTCGCGGCCTTCACCGAGACGATCGAAGATCCGCTGGTGCGCGAGGCGGTGGCGCTTCAAGGGTTCGAAGAGGCGCGCCACGCCAAGCTTCTGGCGGTGATGATCGAGCGCTATGGCATCGACGCGCCGGAACAGCCGCTCGAGGCGCTGAACCCCGACATCGAGACCGGGTTCATGGATTTCGGGTTCGGCGAATGCCTCGACAGCTTCCTGGGATTCGGCGCGTTCAAGTTCGCGCGGCAGTCGGAATTCCTGCCGTCGGAGATGTTCGACATATTCGACATGCTGATGTTCGAGGAGACGCGGCACATCGTCTTCTTCATCAACTGGATGGCCTGGCGCGAGGCGCAGCGCGGCCGCGCCTGGCTGCGCAGCGCGACGGCGCTGCGCTTTTACGGCCGCGCGCTGGGGCGGCTCGCCGGCACGATCAGGCGCGGCCAGAAGCAGAATGACGGCCGCAACTTCTCGGCGACGCAGACCAGCATGTTCCTCGACGGGTTCAGCTTCCGCGGCTTCGTCGAGGAATGCTACCGCGAGAATGCGCGCCGGATGGGCGCGTTCGACCCGCATCTGTTGCAGCCGCGCTTTCTGCCGCGGCTCGCGGACGCGGCGCTTTCGGGCCTGCGCCTCTGGAGCCGCTTGCGGCCCGGGCTCATGCGGCCGCCGCCGCCGGGCGGTGCCCCGGCATGAAGCGTCTTGCCGTCCTCGCCTTCATCGCGGGGATAGGGGTCATCACGGTGCTGGTCTTCTCGCGCGGGGCGGGTGCGGTTTGGCACGCGCTCACGGCGATCGGGTGGAGCGGCTTCGCGATCGTGTGCCTCTTCCATCTCGCCCTTATCGGGCTCATGGGGATCTCGTGGCTGGTGCTTGTGCCGGAGACGCGCGGCGCACGCGCGCTGACCTTGATCTGGGCACGGCTCGTCCGCGATTCGGGCGCCGAGATCCTGCCCTTCTCGCAACTCGGCGGGTTCGTGATGGGCGCGCGCGCCGCGGCGGTGTCGGGCGTGCCGAGCCTTGTCGCGGCCGCCTCGACCGTCGTCGACGTCACCGTGGAGCTGTTCGCGCAGATCGCCTTCACCGCGGTCGGGCTCGCTTTCCTCGTGGCGGCGCGGCCCGACAGCGGCCTGGCCTGGCCGATCGGCGGCGCGCTTTGCGTCATGCTCGCGGCGTCGATCGGCTTCGTGATCGCCCAGCGCCGCGGCCTGTCGATCGCGGACCGCATC
This sequence comes from Allostellaceae bacterium, assembly GCA_035509095.1. Lineage (GTDB taxonomy): Bacteria > Pseudomonadota > Alphaproteobacteria > ATCC43930 > CGMCC-115725 > DATJLY01. Next base: position 6,390 of record DATJLY010000150.1, read on the forward strand.
GCGAGCCACATGCTGGGCGATTGGGTCAAGACCGGCCTGAGCCTCGCCGGGATCGAAAGCGTCATCGCCGCGATCTATCACCGCCAAGGCCGCGCCTGGCTCGGCGGGGCGCTTCATTTCCTGTGCTGGATCGCGAGCGGCGTCGAGGCCTGGATCGCGCTCCGCCTCATGGGCGCCGAGATCGGGCTCGGCCCGGTGATCGCGATCGAGAGCCTGCTCTATGCCGCGCGCAGCGTCGCTTTCGCCGTGCCGTCCGCGGTCGGCGTGCAGGAAGGAGCCTATCTCGTCATTGGCGGCCTGTTCGGGCTCGCGCCCGAGACGGTGCTGGCGCTGTCGCTGTTGAAGCGGGCGCGCGACCTGACCCTGGGGGTCCCGGCGCTCTTGGCTTGGCAGGCGCTCGAAGCGCGCCGCGCCATGGCGCGCGCGCCGGCGAGCGGCTCGGCGGTCCCCTAACCCGCAATCGCGCATTGATGCTCGAGAAGGATCTCGCGGCGTTCCCGGCTTGACTGCACCATCGCGCTGCCGACTTCGAGGGTCGCGAGCGCCCAGCGCCCGTCATGAAGGATGGGGCGGCCCTCCGTGAGGGCCGCGTGCATCTCCTCGATCTCGAGCATGCCGGTGCCGCGCCCGCCCGTGACCGGGATCTCGCGGCGCCCGTCATCGCCATAGACATAAAGCCCGTTGGGCGATTGGCGGATGTCGCCACGCTCGAAGCTCGCGACGGTGATGCCGAACCACGCGATGTGCGCGCGCGTGCCGGCCGCGGCGCCGGCGGCCTGCCCGCTTCCCTGGCTCGTCGCGTCCGAACCGCCGGCGCCAAAGCGCATCCCTTCCTTCGCCGCCTCGCTGTCGACGGCGCCGGCCTTGAGCGCGCGGCGGACCGCGACGCGCTCGGCCTCGGAATACATCCGGTTGCCGATGCCCCAGGTGAGCTCCGAGGTGTCGAAATGGCCATAGCCGTTATAGACGATGGTCGCGGGCAGCCCGTCCTCGAACTCGAGCCAGGCGGAGAAATTTCCGGGGCACGGCCGCTCGGGCATGAAGCGCCCGACGCTGGCGCGCACGCTGCGGACGCGGCCGCCGCCCAGAAGCCGCACCGTGTCGATGAGATGCGGCGCGTGGCGATAGACCACCCCGCCGCCCAGCGCCTCGTCCAGCTCTTCCGCCACCCTCGGCTTGATGAGCCAATCGGTCCAGAACCAGGTGTTGATGGCGATGAGCCGCCCGAGCGCTCCGGTTCGGCTTTCGCGCCACATCGCCTGGATGTCCGGCCCCATGCTGTAGGTCTGCCCGCAGAGCAGCTTGACGCCGTTCTTGTCGGCCGCCTCGCACATGCGCAGGCATTCGGCGACGGTGAGCGCCATGGGCTTGGTGCAGATCACGTGCTTGCCCTGCTCGGCCGCCATCACGACGTGCTGGCAATGGAACTGGTTGGGCGTGCAGACCCAGATCACGTCGATATCGCGATCGGCGCAGAGCTCGGCCACGCCGGCATAGGCGCGGCCGCGATATTTGGCGGCAAACGCCTCGCGCGCACTCGCTCGCGGATCGGCCGCCGCCACGATCTCGGCATGAGGTGAGCGCTCGACGCCCGGCAGGAACAAGGTGCTGCCGACGCCGAGCCCGGCCACGCCAAGCCGCAGGCGGTCGGACGTCTTTTCTCGATCGGTCACGAGCCCATCCTCCTTAACCGTCATTCTATCGGCGCCTATCGTTGACGCCAGGGCGGCCCCGGATAGAATGATGGGAGAGTGGAGGATTCTCATGACGACGCGCGAACAGAACGAACGGCTGACCAGGGTCGGGCCGGGAACGCCGATGGGCAATCTGCTGCGGCGCTATTGGCACGTGGTCGGCACCGAGCTCGAGCTGGCGCAAGAGCCGGTGCGGCGCGTGCGCATCCTGGGCGAGGATTTGACTCTGTTCCGATCCGAAAGCGGCGAATACGGCCTTTTGGACGAGCGCTGTCCGCACCGCTGCATGGCGCTCGAATATGGCATCCCGGAAAAAGCGGGCCTGCGCTGCGCCTATCACGGCTGGCTCTTCGACACGAAAGGCAATTGCCTCGAGCAGCCATTCGAGGATCTCGCCCACCCGGATTCGAAATTCAAGAACGAGATCAAGGTCAAGAATTATCCGTGCCAGGCGCTGGGCGGTCTTGTCTTCGCTTATCTTGGGCCGGCGCCGGTGCCGCTCCTGCCGCGCTGGGACGTGCTCGTGCGCGAGGAATTCGACCGCGCGATCGAGATCTACACGCTGCCGTGCAACTGGGTTCAGTGCATGGACAACTCCGCCGATCCCGTGCATTTCGAGTTCCTGCACGCAATCTATGGCAATTATCAGCTCAAGAAGCTCGGCCGGCCGCCTGGCATGAACCCGGCCCGCCATGTGAAGATCGATTTCGACGTGTTCAAATACGGCATCTATAAGAGGCGGCTCCTCGAGGGCGAGCCCGAGACGTCGGACGATTGGACCGTCGGCCATCCGCTGCTGTTCCCGACCATCCTGTCGCAAGGCGGCGCCAACGCGCCCAGCCTGCAAATCCGCATCCCGATCGACGACACGCACACGATCCAGCTTCTCTACCGCACGACGAAGCGCACGCCCGGCATGCCGGCGCGGCCGATCGCGGTCCGGCACGCCAAGCTCTTCAACGACGAGGGCAAGATCATCGCCGACACGATCCCGCTTCAGGACGTCCTCGCGTGGGTGGGACAGGGTCCGATCTCGGACCGCTCGCGCGAAAATCTCGCCACCAGCGATCGCGGCGTCGTCATCTATCACAAGCTCCTCGAGGAGCAGATGGAGCGGGTGGAGCATGGCCTCGACCCGATGGGCGTGATCCGCGACCCGGCGGAGAACGAGCCGATGATCCAGCTCGGCCGCGAGCACGTGCCGCTCATCGCGTTCGATTCAAAATACGACCGGCCGTTCGAGAAGATCCACGAGCTCGCGGACGCGAAGGCGGAGTAGGCTCCGCCCTCACTTCGGGATGAATTTGTCCGTATAGAGCTTCGACATGTCGATCGGGCCGGTGGCGAGCTTCATGTCGACGAACGCCCGCTGAAGCGTCGCGAGCGATTGCGGGTCGAACTCGCAATGCTTGGTGAACATGCCGATCGTCATGTCGTATTCCCTCGACATGACGCTCTCGGGGAATCCGGTGACCGGGCTTTCGTACTTCACGGTTTCGGCCTTGTGCGCGCGCATATAGTCGATGGTCTCGACCCAGGCGGCGACGAAGGCGCGGACCGCGTCGGGATTGGTGTCGATGAGATGGGTCGACGCGAAGAGCGCGCCCGAGGCGGCCGGGCCTTCGAAATCCGTCACCGGGGCGAGCACGCGCCCGGTCTTCTCGGCCTCCATTTCGACGAACAGCGAGGTCGTGCCGATATCGGCATCGACTTGGTGCGTGCGGAACGCGGCGATGTCTCCGGCGGCGCCGTTGCCGATCGCCACTTCGGTGAGATCACCGGGCGCCCATCCCTCGTGGCGCGCAAGCTCATGCGCCAGCCAATCCGTGAGAGAGCCGGTGCTCGAGATTCCCATCTTCTTGCCCTTGAGATCAGCGAGCGTCTTGAGCGGTGAATCCGCGCCCACGCCGACGCTGAGGAAGGGGAAGGTCGAGGTCGATTCGCAGATCGCCAGCATGGGCACGCCCTTGGCGACGAATGCCATCTCGGTCCCCGCCCCGTCGCCGATGTCGATGGCGCCCGCGGCCATCGCCTGATCCATTTTGCTGCCGCCCAGAAAATCCACGATCTTCAGGTCGAGCCCGTGTTTTTTGAAGATGCCGGCCTTGTAGCCGACATTCACGGGAATGATCGGATCGGCATTGGGCGCCGCCTTTCCGACCGTGAGCATCGTGTCGGCCAATGCCGGGCCGCCAAGCGCCACGCCCAACAAGCAGATGAGTGCCGTGCCGGTTCTCATGATGATCTCCCTGATCCCGTCGTCCGTTGCGACGGCTTTCTCGCGATATAATAGCCTTCATGCGCCTGCGCATCCTAGTCGGCACGGTGGTCATGCTTGTGGGGCTTGCGGTCTATGGCGCGCTCGCGATGGTGGTCGCGACGCACCTGCCGCAAAGCGCCATCCTCGAATTCGGCTTTTACGCCGTTGCCGGGACCGCATGGGTCGCGCCAGCCGCGCTTTTGACGCGGTGGATGGCACGCGCCGCGCCCTATCGCCCGCCGCCAGGCACCGAGTTGCCAGGCTCCGGCGGCTCCGGTTAAATCCGGGCCGAGCCTTCGCGACAGCAGGATGCGATCCGATGATGCAGGTAGCGGTTCTCGACGATTATCAAGGCGCGGCGCTCCGGTCCGCCGATTGGCAAAGCCTTCATCCCCGGGTCGCGGTCGAGGCGTTTCCCGAGCATATAGGCGACGAGGCGGCGCTGGCACGCCGGCTGCATCCGTTCGAATGCGTCGTGTTGATGCGCGAGCGCACGCAGTTCCGGCGCGGCCTGATCGAGAAGCTTCCCAACCTGCGCCTCATCATCAGCGCCGGCATGCGCAACGCCGCGCTCGACGTCGACGCCGCCACCGAGCGCAAGATCCAGGTGTGCGGCACCGACATGCTGGGCTATCCAACGGCCGAACTTGCCTGGGGGCTCATCATCGCCGTGACCCGCCACATCCCGCTCGAAGACGCATCGATGCGGCAAGGCGGCTTCCAGACGCAGGTGCTGGGCAACGGCCTCCAAGGCAAGACCCTGGGCATTCTCGGTCTCGGGCGGCTCGGCAGCCAGGTCGCGCGGGTCGGCAAGGCGTTCGGCATGAACCTCGTCGCCTGGAGCCCGAACCTCACCGCCGAGAAGGCCGCCGCCGAAGGCGCCAAGCGCGTCAGCAAGGAGGAGCTGTTCTCGCAAAGCGACGTCATCACCATCCATGTCGTGCTGAGCCCGCGGTCGCGCGGGCTCGTCGGCGCGGCCGATCTCGGCCGGATGAAGCGGTCGGCCTATCTCGTCAACACCTCGCGCGGACCGATCATCGACGAGGCGGCGCTTCTCGATTGCCTCAAGAACCGGCGCATCGCCGGCGCGGCGCTCGACGTCTATGACATCGAGCCGCTTCCCAAGGACCATGCGCTGAGGAAGCTCGACACTGTCGTCCTGACGCCGCATCTCGGCTACGGCACGGAAGAGGCGTTCCGGCAGATCTATTCGCAAGCGGTGGAGACGATCGGCGCGTTCCTCGACGGAAAGGTGATCCGGCCGATCAACACGCTGGCCTAAGGGCAGCGCCCTCTCCGCCCCATTTGGGCGGAGAGGGTTGGGGTGAGGTGGGGAATTCTCGGCCATCGCCCTGGAATCCCCCACCTCTCCTAACCTCTCCGCCCCCGCAGGGCGGAGAGGGACGCGTTCGCTGATCAGCCGAATGCGGGCAAATTCCCAGCGATAATTAGCGTCCTGTTATCCGGGCCGCGGCTAGGGTCTGTGCCGTCATGGCACGCAAGACGGCCCTTTCGCGCTTTCGCTCTGCCGTTGGCGGCTCGAACGCGGTCGAGTTCGCGCTGGTGGCGCCGCTTCTCATCGGCTTCCTGTTCGCGATCTACGAGGTCGGGCTCGAGATCTGGACCCAAGGCATCCTCGATTTCGCGGTCGAGCAGGCGGCGCGCTGCGCCGCCATCAATACCGTGGCGTGCGGCACCACGTCCGAGATCGAGACCTATGCCGCGTCGCAAACCACGCCGTTGGACCTCGCATCCTCGGTCTTCACCGCCGCAACCGCCGCCTGCGGCTATCAGGTGACCGCCAGCTACAGCTTCGTCTTCATCGGCGAGTTCCCGATCAACGGCAGCAACCTGTTTCCCAACTCGGTGACGCTGACCTCGAGCTCGTGCTACCCGATCTGAGGATCAGATCCGCGCGAATTCCTGGCTCTTGGTCGATTCAACGAACCCGTTGAAGACCTTGTACACATCGGCATAGCTCGGACGCGCCTTCATCGCCGCGATCCAGCGCGCGATGTTGGGATAGGGCTTGAAGTCGCAATGGATCAGCTCGCCCGCCGTGACGAGGCCGATGCCGAAATAATCCGCGATCGAGAGCTCGCCGGCGACATAGGTCTTCGACGCGCCGAGCCAGTGATCGTTCAGCACCTGAAGCCAGTGCTTCGACTTGTCGAGGCCCCACGCGACGGTCGCCGACTGCGCCGCCGCCTCGGCGCGCTTGTGCTGCGGAAACACTTGCGGATAGACGAGCCCATAGCCCCAGTCGCGGTAGAAGTTGGAATTGAACCAGTCGAGCATTTCGTCGACCTTGGCCCGCTTGCGCAAATCCTTGGGATAGGCCGGCGAGTTGATGGTCTCGGCGAGATAGCGCAGGATCGTCGCGCTCTCGCTGAGGCGGAAATCGCCGTCCTCGAGAAGGGGCACGAGGCGGTTGGGGTTGACCCGCCTATAGGCCTCGCCGTGATGCTCGCCTTTGAAGAGATCGACGACCTGCTCCTCGACGGGAATCTTGTTGTCGGCGATGAACTGCATGACCGGCCGGCAGGTTGTGGATGCCGGATGCATATAAAGCTTCATTTGTGTCTCCCTGTCGTTGTCGTTGGGTTGCGCGCAGACGCGGACCCGACGCTACACCCCCCGCGCGGGCGCTCCAAGGGGGTCACGGCCGCGCTCGCATCGGCTAGACTTCGCGCCCGCACCGCAAAGGAGCACCGGGATGCCGCCAAGACTGGGCTATCTCCTGCCGACGCGCGAGGGCGTGATGGAGGGGAACGTCGCGGCCGCGCCCCTTCTGAGGCTGGCCGAGCGTGCCGAGGCGTTGGGATATGACTCGGTCTGGATCGGCGATTCGCTCTTCGACCGGCCGCGCCACGAGCCGCTCGTCATGCTGGCCGGCGTCGCGGCGCGCACGCGGCGCCTGCTCTTGGGCACCGGTGTGCTGCTGCCGGCGCTGCGCAACCCGGTGCAGCTGGCCCATCAGGTGGCGACCCTCGATCAGATCGCCGAAGGCCGGGTCATTCTCGGCATCGGCATCAGCCCGGACCAGCCCGGCATCCGCGCCGAGTTCGCGGCGGTCGGCGTGCCGTTCGAGAAGCGGGTCGGGCGCGTCCTTGAATCGATGCGCCTCTGCCGCGCGCTATGGACCGGGCAGCCGGTGAGCTGGGACGGACGCTGGCATCTCGAGAATATCGTGCTTGGCCCGACGCCCCATCGCACAGGCGGGCCGCCCATTTGGATGGGCGGCAACACGACGGGCGCGATGGAGCGCGCCGCGCGCGTCTTCGATGGCTGGTTCCCAATCTCGCCCTCGCCCGAGCGCCTGGCCGACGATTGGCGGCAGGCCCAGGCGATGCGTGCGGCGGCGGGCCGCGCGCACGACCCTTTCGACGCCGCGATCTATATGACGATCTTTACCGACGACGACCCGGCGCGCGCGGAGGCGCGGATCGGCGCCTTCCTCGAAGCCTATTACCCGGGCCGCGGCGAAATGATGAAGCGCAACCAGGCCTGGGTCGGCGGTCCGCGCGCCGCCGTCGCGGAACGGCTCGCACGCTATGCCGCGGCGGGGGTGACGCATTTCGTGCTGCGCTTTGCCGGCGAGCACGAACGCCAGCTCGAACTCGTGGCGCAAATCCGCGCGGAGCTGGGCTGGTAGCGCGCGCCCGCGTCAGTGCGTGTCGAAGATCTTCTGATATTCCTTGATCTTCGCGTGAATGGCCCGCATCTCCGACCCGGTCGGATGATCGGGATCGGCCGCCGGCGGCAAGCTCCCGAGCTTCATCAGCGCCGCCATCAGCAGGAGCCGCGCCTTGGTCGCGGTGAGGTTCGACCCGCCGATCCAGTTCGGATCGTGCGAGGGCACGAACCCCTCGGTATTGCCGCGTCCCACGCGCACCACCGGCAAGCCGCTCATCACCGCGCGCAGCATGAGCGCGGTGCGCGGCGCCGACACCATCGCGCCATAAGGCGTCAGCCCTTCGATCACGAAGCCGGCGAGCGGCTCGGCGGCGAGCGCATGGTCGATCGCCGCGATGAGGTCCCCCTGCGCCTCGATCGAGTTGGCAAAGTCGTTCGCCCAATAGCTCGCGTCCTTGATGATGGCGACGCCCGGGATCGCGGTGTCGAGCAGCATCCCGTCCCGCCCTTTGAGCGGCACGCGCACCGTCTCGACCCGCCCGCCGACGCGGCGCACGCCGGTCTGCTCGCCGGGCAGGCGCGTCAGGTTCACGTCGGAGAGATAAGTGTGGCGCGTCGTCGGCACGAAATGCAAAAGCGGCGCGCCGTCATGGCCGGCGGCGCCGATGATGCCGCCATGCCCGCCGGTCGCCACATAGCCGCCCGGCCGCGCATCGGCCTTTTGCACGTTGCGGGCGGCGAAGATGCGCTGCTCCTGGATCATCACGGCGCCGGCGCGGTTCCTGCCCTCGGCATCGGCCCAGACCCGCGAAGCGATATAGGTCACGGAATCGACGATGTTCTTCGGCCCGTCGGCGCTGATCTGGCCTTGCGGGCGCTGTGCCGAGTTGCCGCAGATCGGCAAGGTCGTGTCGATCAGCAGGTTGAGCCAATAGATCGTCTCTTCGTTGGTGGGGCTGCCTTCGGTCCAGACCGCGCCGTCATATTTGCCGCTCGCCAGGATCTGCTGCACGGCGTTGGTGGCTCGCGCGAGGCTCGGGCGCGGCGGCGAAGCCGAGAGATGATAGGGCTTGTAGGGAAAGAAATCGCCGCCGCGCCGTTCGGGCGGGATGTTGTTCTCGCCGACATCGTGCCGCTGGGCCGCGGGAAGCCCGCTGCGGAATCCGCCCGGCGGCATGATGCGGTAGAAATCGATATCGGCCTGCGAGGACAGAAGATTGCCGCTGCCATCGACGCCGATGCCGAGCCGGTCGATCTCCTCGAAGCTGCGCGATCCGTCCGGGAAGAAGCCCTGGCGCGCCCGCGCATCGGGCGCAAACGGGTCCGCACATTCCTCTTCCCACGCCGCGCCCGACGCTTGGCGGGCCATGTAGGGCAAGGGATAAAGCCCGTCCTCCGGCCGCAATTCGACCTCGTAGACGGGCCTGTCGGACGGGCCCTGCCGCTCGCGATGGAACCGGCCGTCGCTATCGAGATAGCCGTCGGGCGGCCCATAAAGCGACGCCGCATCGGCCTCGAGCGGATGGCCGCTGAACTGCTCGACATAGACGGTGACGGGTGCCGCCAGCCGCTGCGAGCGGAGCACGTCGAAGCGCGCCGCGCTGCCGTCGGGATTGGCGCGAGGCGGCAGGCCATATTTCGCCCGTGCCTTGTTCGAGGTGACGAGCGGCGGCGTGTTCTGAATGGTGGCGTTGGGTCCCGACAGATGCGCGATGCGCGCTTTCGCCATGATTGCCCTCCTTCGATGCCGGTGTTGCTCTCATGATAAGCAACTTCCGTGCCGGCGAAAGAAGGGCGGCGTGCGCTCGCTCGCTAGCCCAGCGGCACCGCCTGCCACGGGCCATAGCATTGGGCGACGTAGGGGTAATAACCCTGCGGATACGAGCAATACCAGCCATAGCCATAGCCGCCATACCCATACCCATAACCGTAGCCATAGCCATAGGCCGGATAGGCGTACGGATAGAAGCCGAACGGCACGCCGCCGAAAAACCCGCCGCCGCGGAATCCGGGCCCGCGGAATCCGCCCGGCCCATGGAAACCGCCGGGGCCATGGAAACCGCCGCCGCCGTGGAAACCGCCGCCATAACCGCCACCGCCGTGGCCGCCGCCGCCGCCGCCATGTTGCGCCAGCGCCGGGGCCGAAAGTGCCACCGCCAGAACGGCGGCGGCAAGAAATCTGGCAATCCATCTCGACATGATGCGACACCCGCGATGACCCGGGGTCGATCGTCGACCCGTCCAATCATCCGCACCAATCAACTCGGGGTGACCGGTGCCCACATCAAGCAATACCTTGGGATAGTCAGCGCGGCACGAGCATCCGATAGAGATGCCACGTCGCATGCCCCAGCACCGGCATCACGATCACGAGGCCCAGCAGCATCGGGATCGACCCGATCACGAGGCCGCTGGCGACGATCAATCCCCACGCCGCGAGTGCCAACGGATTGACCGCGACAGCGCGGATCGAGGTCCAGACCGCGACGCCCAGCGACACGTCGCGATCGAGCAGCAGCGGGAACGACACGACACCCACCATCAGCGCCACAACCGCATAGAGGAACCCCGCGCCGCAGCCGGCGACGATCAGGGTCCAGCCGGCGCCGGTGGTGAAGATGTCGCGCAGGAACGCGGCCGCCGACGGCGGCGGCTTTGGCCCCAGCGTCAGGTCATAGATGCCCTGCGCCGTCACCAGCCACAGCAAGAGGATCGCCACCAGCACGACGCCCAACGCCACGATCTTTCCGAACGCGGGCGCGCGCACGACGCCGAACGCGTCGGGCCAGGGGGCGACGGAGACCGCCTGTTCGCGCCGCCGGCTCAATTCATAAAGGCCGATCCCCGCGAACGGACCGACGAGCGCGAAACCCGACGCGAGTGGAAACAAAAGCGGCAGCATCCCGTGCTTGAAGCTGATGCTGGCGAGGATGATGCCCGCCACCGGATAGACGACGCAGAGGAAGACGACGTCGGTCCGATAGGCCATGAAGTCGGCAAAACCGCGGCGCAGCGCCGTGGCGAGATTGGCGACCGCGATGGGCCGCACCGCGGGCGCCGGCGCGAAAATGTCCTGATCGGCGTGCCCGAGCGCGCGCCCGACCGAGGCAAAGGCCGACGCGCCGAGCCTCACCTGATCGAGGCTCCATTCGACCGGATTGCGAATCGTGTCCATGCTCGTCCCTCCCCAACTCGGCCTCGGGGAGCCGCGGACGGAAATCACGACGAACCGCGATTCTCCGAAAGCAAGGGTGAAACGGCGAAGGACACAAAAAGGTTCCCATCGTTGACCGAGTTTATTTTTCCACGACGCTCCGGCACGATCCGCGGAAGCGTCAGGATTTAGGCGTCCACGCACTCGCAACGCCAAAAGTCCTGGCTTTAGACGCGCCTATAATTTTGTAAGCTCGCTGCAAGCATCTGTCATGTCTGCTACTCTGGAGGGGTGATGGCGCGAGCCGAAGTGCGAATACGGCGGATAGACTTTTCCAACTTCAAGGCCTTCGGGAATTACTCCTTGAGCCTACAGGAGATTAATATCCTCGTCGGCCCCAATAATTCCGGAAAGTCAACCGTTATCGGTGCTCTTCGGACCCTCGACGCTGCACTTCGGATTGCCCGGTCCCGCTCGCCAACGCACCTACACTCTGGAAACGAGACCGCCCTCGGATATCGAATTCCCGAAGAGAGCATTCCGATCTCCCTCGAGAACGTACAGACGGATTACAATGGCGCTGAGGCGCGGGTAACATTTCACCTCAGCAACCGCAATGCGCTTGCGCTGGTATTTCCGGACGACGGTGGTTGTGTATTAATCCCAACAGTTGACGGCGGCGTGGTTCACACCGCGGCGACGTTCAAACGAGAGTTCCCCATCAACCTTGTGATCGTGCCGGTGCTGGGACCGGTCGAGCATCGCGAACAACGCCGCGAGCGAAGCACCGTCGTGGCTGGACTCTCAACGCATCGCGCTTCTCGGCACTTCCGCAGCTATTGGAATTATAATCCGGATGACTTTGATGCTTTCGCAGAACTTGTCGCCCGTACTTGGCCGGGAATGAGAATAACGGCGCCCGAGCTTCACGGTGGTGGTGAACTGGCAATGTTCTGCCTGGAAGGGCGGATGACAAGGGAAATCTATTGGGTGGGTTTCGGATTTCAGATTTGGTGTCAACTTTTGACTCATCTATCTCGGGCGACGGGAGATTCGCTTGTTGTCGTTGACGAACCCGAGGTTTATCTCCATCCCGACGTCCAGCGTCAGCTGTTGGGAATCATACGGGATGTTGGCGCAGACGTGCTCCTCGCAACTCACTCGAGTGAGATTATCGCGGAGGCCGACCCGACAGAGATCGTGATGGTCGATAAGCGACGCCACTCTGGTGACCGCTTGAAGAACCTCGCAGGTGTACAGCGCGCGCTTGACAGTGTCGGGTCTGGCCAGAACATCACGTTGACCGCGCTGGCAAAGAGCCGGCGAATTCTCTTTGTCGAGGGATTGAACGACTTCCGGCTTCTTCGACGATTTGCCCGAAGGCTCGGCATGCAGGAGCTCAGTTCCGGGACGGGCATTACCCCAATCGAGTCGGGTGGATTTGGGTCATGGCAGCGGATTACAGTTCTCGCAGAAGGTATCGCTGAAGCCCTTGGTTCGCCCTTGACCATCGGGGCGATCTATGACCGCGACTATTATTGCGACGAGCACATTGACCATGTCATGGAAAGACTCTCTGCCAGCCTTTCTTTAGGTCGTGTGCTCAAGCGAAAGGAGATCGAAAACTACCTCCTGATACCAGCGGCTCTAGATCGTGCGGCACATCGTGCTTTGCGGATCGTCCAAGAGCACGAAGCAAAGGTGGATTCGGCTGGGCTTCTCGACAAGATTACCCGCCCAATGAAAAATGATGTGCTCTCCCAGCTAATGGCGCGGCGCGACGAATTTCCTCTTCCGAAGGGACAGGATCGCTCCGGTCTCTATAGGGAAACGTTTGCACCCTTCGAGCGCCGCTGGTTGGACCTTGAGACGAGGTTAGCATTGGTGCCGGGGAAGGAGGTGCTCCGCCAATTTAGGCAACAGGTGCAGGAAGTATACGGAGTCACGTTGACGGACGCGCGCATCGTGGAGTCCATCAATAGGAGTGACGTGCCCGCTGATCTGTCCACGTTGTTGGATGAGCTGGAAACCTTCAGGACAACTCGAAATCATTGAGCCGATGCAGGGTGTCCTTTCCGGCAGCCCCAAGCGAGGCCGATCGAGCCGCCAGCTTCACTATTGCCTTCAAATCGCTGTCATGCCGCCATCGACGACCAGCTCGGCGCCGGCGACGAAGCTGCTTTCGTCGGACGCAAGGAACAAGGCGGCGTTGGCGATCTCGACGGGACGCCCCATCCGGCCCAAGGGGATGGCTTGGGAGAAAAAGGCCCGCATCTGGTCGGCGCCTTTATAAGTGTCGATGATCGGCGTCTCGATGGGACCCGGCGTCAGCGTATTGACGCGGATGCGCCGATCCTTGAGCTCTGCGGTCCAGGTGCGGGCAAAGGAGCGGACCGCCGCCTTGGTCGCGGCATAGGTATCGTGGGCGGGAAATCCTTTGAACGCGGCGATCGAGCTGACGAGGATGATCGAGCCGCCGTCGCGGATCAGCGGCAGCGCCTTTTGCACCGTGAAATACGTCCCGCGCGCATTGATCCCGAACGTCTTGTCGAAATGATCGGGGGTGGTTTCGCCGAGTTTCTGTTCCTCGAGAAAGCCGGCATTCGCCATCAGCACGTCGATCCGCCCCTTTTCGGCCCGGACCTGGGCAAAGAGCCGATCGAGATCGCCGTCATTGCCGATATCGGCGCGCACCGCCGCGATGTCATGCCCGACCAGGGTTGCGGCCTTGTCCAGTTCGGCCTGTCTGCGACCCGTGATATAGACAAAGGCGCCCTCTTCGACGAAGCGCCGC
>DATJLY010000151.1:0-20277 GCA_035509095.1 Allostellaceae bacterium
TGGGGACGCCGATCATCGACGGGCTCGTGGGCGACAAGCTGCCCTATGTCATCGAAGGCGCGTCGGTCGTCGCGCTTTTCGCCATTCTGGTCGACATGGCGCTCGACCGGATCGAGCGGCGCCTCGGTGCGCGCACGTCCCGACCCATGCCCGCCCGCCGCCCTTGACCATAAAGGCGCCTCCTGGCAGCTCCGTGGTATTGAATCGGCTTCCGCGCCGACATTCAGCGCGGCGCCATCGCCAGAAGCTGCCGCAAGACGCGGACGCAGGCGGCCGCGTCAACCGTCTCGTCCCACGTCTGCTGCAGCACAATGCCTTGAAAGGCGGCGATCAAGAGACGGGCCGTCGGTTCCGGCGCGAGGTGGCGCGCAAGCTCGCCTCGCCGTTGCGCCTTGCGCAGGAGATCCATCAGCATCTGCACCGGCCGGTCCACCCCGTCGCGGACCACCTTCAGCAACGCCGCATCGTGAAGGCTCTCGCCCCAAAGCTGGACGGCGAGCCTTCGCCACAAGCGATCCTCGTGCCGCGCGGGCGACGGAAGGAACGCGTCCGCGAGCATCGTCAAGGCCTCATCAAGCGTCTTGGCGTCGAACGCATGCTCAAGGATCGCGGCGTCGGCGCGATGCCGCGCCTCGACCACCGCATGGAGGATCTCTTCCTTGCTCGTGAAATGGGAATAGATCGACCCCGGGCTGAGGCCGGATTCCCGCACCACGTCCTGCATAGTGGCATCGTGAAACCCGCGCTCGGCAAAGGCCGCGAGCGCCGCATCCATGATCTGCCGGCGCTTCAGCGCGGCGCGTTCGGGGCTAAGCCGCGGCATGGCCGCGAACGGCGACAAGCGCCGCGCGATAGAACGAATAGCCGCGCCAGGAACCGCTCGCGCGGCGCCAATAGCGCGAGCGATATTCATCGGCGCCCAGATCCTCGATCAGCGTAAGGCCGAGCCCGTCGAGCCGCCGCGCCAAAGTGGCCGGGTCGATCCCATAGGTCCAGGCCTCGCCGGCTTCCGCGACCGAAGCGAGGATCCGTTCCGCACCTTCGAATGAGCGCGGATTGGTAAGGACCCCGGCATGGACATAGGTGAAGGCGAGAATGCTGCCGTCACCAAGCGCGCCCGCCCAGCGCAAGACCGCGTCGACGGCGTCCGCGGTCAGGTAGTTGGTGACCCCCTCCCAGACCACCGCGGTGCGATGGCGCCGGTTGAAACCGGCCTCCGCGAGCGTCCGCTCCAGCGGATCGCGATCGAAATCGAGCGGCACCTGCGTGATCCGTGATGGATCGAGGCCCGCCTCGACGAGCCGTCGGCGCTTTTCCAGCGATGTCGCGGCCTGATCGACCTCGAAGACGGGGACATTTGCGAGCGCAGGCAGCCGCCACGCCCGGCTGTCGAAGCCGGCGCCCAGGATCACGATTTGCGAAGCGCCGTCACGGATCGCCTCCGCCAGCCAATCGTCGATGAGGCGGGTCCGCGCGATCCCGGATGTGCGCGCGCCGGGCCAGCGGCGGTCGATCGCGGCCGTAATCACGCGCCTCAGCACGGGAACCCTCGAAAGCGATACCAGAGCTCGGAAAAAGTCCGGGAGAACGCTTGCCGCGAAACCGTCGCACACGAGCCGGACAGAGTTGGAACGCGCGCTTTCCTGTGCCCGAAAGAACGCCATCGCCTGCGCCGTTCGGCTGAAACGGTTGGAGTCCATGCGTGCACCAAACAGAATCGATATTCTGTTTGCGCCCTCCGGCGCCCGAAGTCAAGAGACTCCGGTGAGAGGGGCTTTTCAGGCTTTTGCCGCGCGCGCCGCCGAAGCGCCGGCAATCCGGCCGAAGACCGCGCCCGACGTCAGACCCGAGCCGCCGGGATAGTTGAAATAGAACAACCCGCCGACGAGCTCGCCGGCGGCGTAAAGGCCGGAAATAGGCTTGAAGTCGAGGTCGACCACCTCGGCCTCCTGGGTGATGCGCAGGCCGCCGAATGTGAAGGTGAGGCCGCACGTGACGCCGTACCCCTCGAAAGGTGGCTCGTCGATCGTGTTGGCCCAGTTCGATTTCGGCACCGCAAGCCCTTCGGCGCGGCGGCCGTCCTTGATGTTGGGATTGAACGGGATGTCGGTGCGCACGGCCTTGTTATAGGCGGCGATGGTCTTGAGGAACTGCGCCGCGTCGACGCCGTCGAGCTTTTGTGCAAGCTCCTCGATCGTGTTCGCGGTGACCTTGGTGATGCGGCGGATATTGTATTCGTCGCGCTGCAGATGCTTCACCTTCTTGTCCCAGATCTGCCATGCGAACTGGTTTGGCTGTTCGAGGATGACGCGGCCATATTTGGCATAGGTGTAATTGCGGAAGTCGGCCCCTTCGTCGACGAAGCGTTCGCCCTTGGCGTTCACCATGACCGCGAAGGGATAAGAGTGCTTCTGGAACTGATCGCCGACGGCGAGGTCGCCGAACTCCGGCGCGTTCATGTCCCATCCTACGGCGTGGCAGCCCGACCAGTTGCCGCACGGGCTGGCTCCGATCGCGAGCGCCATGCGGATGCCGTCGCCGGCGTTGAAGCGTGTCCCCCGCACTTTGGCGAGGTCCCATCCGGGGCCGAGATAGCGCGTGCGCCACTCGGGATTGGCCTCAAAGCCGCCGCACGCCAGCACAACAGCGGCGCCGCGCACGTCGCTTTCAATAGCGCCTCGGCGCACGCGCACGCCGGCGACCGCGCGTCCGTCGAGGATCAGGTCCGTGGCGCGAGTCTCGTAGCAAATTTCAATGCCGCGCTTCGTCGCCGCGTCCGTCAATTGCTGCACGAGGCCCGGGCCGCCTCCCACGGACTCCACGGTGAGTCCGCCCCAGAACTTGAATTTTCCGTCGATCTTGAAGGCCTGACGGCCATAGATGGGCACGAACCGCACGCCTTTCCGGCGCATCCAGTCGGCCGCCTCGAAGCTCTTCGTCACCAGCAATTCGACGAGATCGGGATTGGCGCGGTACTGGGTCACGCGGGCCATGTCGTCGAAGAACTGGTCTTGGGTATAGGTGCCGAAATCCGAGGTCGCGAGCTCTTGCGCGGTGAGATCGGGGATGAGCGTCTTGATGTCGTCGACCCCGTTATAGACAATCCGCATCGAGCCGGCGGTGAAGCGGCTGTTGCCGCCGGCCTCCTCCGACGGCGCCGCTTCCAGCATCACGACGCGGGCACCCATCTCTTGCGCGGAAAGCGCCGCGCAGAACGCGGCATTGCCGCCGCCCACGACCACCACATCGTACGACGCCATGTCCGTCTCCTTCGCGTTCTCCTATAGCGCCATCGCGCCTTCCGGCGCCACGGGTTGTCGACGCGCGATTGTAAGCCTATAACTGGTGCGCAAGGGGTGGCAGGAGCGTCAAGATGGCGAGACTCGATTTCGCTTTGTGGGATTCGGTCGGCGGATACACGGAAAAGTCCGAGGCGATGGCGGACGTGTACGATGAGCACATCGCGCTTGCGCGCGAGGCGGACGAGCTTGGCTTCCACTCCTATTTCGTGATCGAGCATCAGAACTCGCCGATCGGGCGCATCACCGCGCCGACCGTCTATCTGACAGCCGTCGCGCGTGCGACACACCGGCTGCGCGTCGGCGCGATGATGTGGCAGCTGCCGTTCTACAATCCGATGCGGCTTGCGCAGGAAGTGGCGATGCTCGACCACCTGTCGCGCGGACGGGTGGAGTTCGGAACCGGCATCGGCGTCCACGAGCACGAATTCATCCGCTGGAACGTCGATTATTACCAGCGAGCGGCGATGGCGGGCGAGGTGCTCGAACTCGTGAAGATGGCCTGGAGCCAGGACGAGGTCACCTTCAAGGGCAAGTATTTCACCTTCGACGAGGCGCTCCCGCAGCCGAAGCCCTACCAGAAGCCCTATCCGCCGATCTGGGCCGCCGTGCACAGCGACGCCGCCGTCGAGTTCGCGGCGCGCAACAATTACCACGTGTCGCAAAACCTTGACACGGACGACGTGGTGGCGCGGAAATTCGACCTCTATCGCAAGATCTGGCGCGAGTGCAATCACGCCGGACCGATGCCGCGCGTGTTCCTGCAACGGCAGATGCATATTGCCGAGACTGACGCAAAGGCGCGCGAGGAGGCCGAGCCCTATCTCCTGGGGCGGGCGGGCGGCGCGGTGCCTGTGGGTGGCGGCCCGATCGAGAAGACGCGGATCGGATGGGGCAGCAATGCCCGCGGCATGGGACGCGACAGTCTGCGGCCGGATGACGCCGCGCGCGGCCTTACCATCAAGCGCGCCGGCGAAAGCTGGGACTTCAACATCGACAACGGCCTTGCCATCGTCGGCTCGCCCGAGACGGTCATCAAGAAGCTCGAAGCGGGCAAGAAGATGATCGGCTACGACATCATCTGCGGCAATCACGAGATCGGCCGCATGCCGAAGGAGCTCGCGATGAAGTCGATCCGTCTCCTCGGCAAGGAGGTCATTCCGCACTTCCGGAATTAGATCCCGTGCGGGGACTCTTCGCGGGTGCGCTTCTGCTGACACTTGTGGCGGCCGCGAGCGCGGAAGAACCGGTGCGGCTCCGGATCGCCTATGCCGGCGCGCCGGCACAAATGACGCCGATCCTCTATGAGCGGCCGGAGCTGTTGAAGCATTACGGTAAGAGCTACACGGTCGAGCCGGTGGCGGTGCGGGGCAGCGGGCCGCAGATCATCCAGCTCGCGGTGGGCGAGTTGGAAATCGGCGCGCTCGCCCCCAATACATTCGCGCTGGCGATCCAGAATGCGGGCCTCGCCGATCTGCGCATCATCGGCGATGCAACGCGCGACGGGAACGGCGACTATTTCTCGAGCGAATATGCCGTCCGCACCAACAGCCCGATCCACACGATCGAGGATCTGAAAGGCAAGATCCTGGCGACCAACGGGATCGGCGGCGCGACCGACACGGGGCTTCGCAAGCTGCTGCACGACCACGGGCTCGAAGACAAGCGCGACCTCAGCATCGTGGAGATCGAGTTCTCGAACATGTTGGCCGCACTCGTCGGCGGCAAGATCGATCTGGGGTCGATGACCGCGCAAACCGCCTATGAAGGCAAGAAGCTCGGACAGATCCGGGTGATCGCCCGCATGAAGGATGCGATGGGGCCGCAGGATTCGATCTTCTGGACGGCCCGAGCCTCGTTCATCGCGGCACACCGCGCGGCGCTCGTCGATTATTTTGAAGATACGCAGACCGCGCTCCACTGGTTCCTCGATCCCAAGAACCGGCCCGACGCGATCGCCATCCTCGCGCGCTTCACCAAGGAGAAGCCCGAAGACCTCAATGGCTGGGCCTTCACCAAGGATGACGGCTACCACGAACCTGATGCGCGCCCCGACCTTGACATGATCCAGCACAACATCGACGAGCTACGCGAATTGGGTCAGGTGAAGCAGCCCGTCGACGTGAAGGCGCATGCCGATCTCTCCATGCTGGAGGAAGCGGCAGCACGCCGGAAATAGGCGCCTCAGGTTTCGACGAACGCCTTCAGCCTTGCCAACGTCGCATCCCATTCCTCGGAGACGCGGTCAAGGTAGCTCTTCAGATCCGCGATCGGCTGTGGCTCAAGCTCATAAAGGCTTTCGCGGCCCTCGCGGATGCGTCGCACCATGCCGGCCTGTTCCAGAACGCGAAGATGCTTGGTGATCGCCTGTCGCGTCACCTTAGCCCCTTTCGTCAGCCCCGTTATCGACCGGCGCCGCCCGTCGCCCAGCGTGGCGATGAGCGACAACCGCGTCTCGTCGCCAAGCGCGGCAAAGACCGGCGCATAGGCTCGGCGTGCCGCCGCCTCGCGCCGGCTATTGCCGAACATGGCGCTCGATGTTCTTCATCTGCTCGGCCCAGCCGTTGTCGTGCATCCGGAAGGCTTCCGCGCGCCGCCCCTCCGGGACCTTGTCGAATCCGGATTCCGTGACCGTCAGCAAGGTCCCGGTCGCCGTCGGCTCGAGTCGAAACTCCACCAGCGTCGGCGTCTCGCGCGAATAGTCGATCTTGGAATCGAGGGCATAGGGATGCCATGTGAAGGCGAACAATGTCTCGGGCTCCATCGTCACGATTGTCGCCTCCCACATATGGTCATAGCCAGGATGGGTAAGCCGGCCGCGAGCGGCCTGCCCCACCGCAAACGGGCGGTCGAGGTCGACCTGAAACCACCGACCGAACTCCCGATAATCCGTGAGTGCGCGCCACACCCGCGAGACCGGCGCCTTCAATTCGATGGATTTTTGGATGCGGTCCGTCATCTGCAACCTCCTGGTTGCGGATCACGATATGTGGAAGCCGCACGTTATGCAACCTTCTTGTTGCGCTTAGGAGTGGGAGATTTTCGCCCAGGTGTCGCGGAGACCGATGGTACGAAGGAACACTGGCCGCTCGGACGTCGAATCCGGATCACGGCAGAAATAGCCTTGCCGCTCGAACTGCACCGACTGCCCCGGCGTGAGGTCGGCAAGGCCGGGCTCGAGCCGGCAACCGTTCAGCACCTCCATCGATTCCGGGTTGAGGTCCGCAAACATGTCGCCGTCCGCGCCCGGATCGGGCCGCGTGAAAAGCGGATTGAAGAGCCGAACCTCTGCCTCGACCGCGTCGACCGCGGCAACCCAATGCAAGGTCGCCTGCACCTTGCGCCCATCGGGCGCGTTGCCGCCCCGGGTCGCGGGATCGTAGGTCGCGACAAGCTCAACGATCTCGCCCGCCTCATCCTTCACGACGCGCCGGCACGTGATGAAATACGCATAGCGCAGGCGGACCTCGCGACCCGGCGCCAGGCGAAAGAATTTCTTCGGCGGGTCTTCCATGAAATCCTCGCGCTCGACATAAATCTCGCGCGAGAAGGTAAGGCACCGCGTACCGGCCGCCGGATCGTCGGGATGGTTCGCCGCATCAAGCGCCTCGACCTGCCCTTCCGGGTAGTTTTCGATGACGATTTTCAGCGGTCGCAGCACGGCCAAGCGTCGATGCGCGACCTTGTTCAGATGCTCGCGCACGGCGTGATCGAACATTGCCGGATCAACGACACCGTTCGCCTTGGCGACGCCGGTGTTGCGGACGAAGGTGCGGATTGCCTCGGGCGGCACCCCGCGTCGGCGCATCGCGGAGAGCGTCGGCATCCGTGGATCATCCCAGCCCGACACCCGATTCTGGCGCACGAGTTCGGTCAGGACCCGCTTCGACATCACCGTGTAGGCGATGTTGAGCCGCGCCGACTCGTACTGATGCGGACGCGACGGCACCGGCAGATGATCGAGCAGCCAGTCGTAGAGCGGGCGGTGATCCTCGAACTCGAGCGTACAGAGAGAATGGGTCACGCCCTCGATCGCGTCGGATTGACCGTGCGCGAAATCGTAGGTCGGATAGATGCACCAGGTTGTGCCCGTGCGCGGGTGGGCCGCATGCAGGATGCGATAAAGCACCGGATCGCGCAGATTGATGTTCCCTGACGCCATGTCGATGCGTGCGCGCAACGTGTGCGCCCCGTTCGGGAACTCGCCGGCCCGCATGCGACGGAAGAGATCAAGACTCTCCTCCGCCGGCCGGTTGCGGTAAGGGCTGTCCGTCCCGGGTTCGGTCAGGGTACCTCGCGTCTTGTGCAGCTCTTCCGCCGAAAGGTCGCACACGAAGGCCGCGCCGGTGCGGATCAAATGCTCCGCCCACTGGTAAAGCTGCTCGAAATAATCCGACGCGTGGTGGAGATGCGTGCCCCAGTCGAAACCGAGCCAGCGCACGTCGCGCTCGATCGCGTCGATGAATTCCTTCGTCTCGCGCGTTGGATTGGTGTCGTCGAAGCGAAGGTTACAGCGGCCGCCGAAATCCTGGGCGACGCCGAAATTGATACAGATCGCCTTGGCGTGGCCGATATGGAGATAGCCGTTGGGCTCGGGCGGAAACCGCGTCACCACGCTCTTGACCCGCCCGGCCGCGAGATCGGCCGCGACAATGTCGCGGATGAAGTCGCGCCCAACCTCCGTCGCCATCAAAGACTCTCCCTCCGCCGCCGCGCCGCAGTCTAGCGCGTCGGCTCGGCCTTGGCGTCCCTGAGGCGCTTTGCCGCGTCGAGGGCGGCGGCGACGATTCCCTGATAACCGGTGCATCGGCAGAGATTGCCCGAGATCGCGATTCGGACCTCCTGCTCGGTGGGATCGGGGTTGTCGCCCAGGAATTCGAGCAGGGTCGTGAGCATCCCCGGCGTGCAGAAGCCGCATTGAAGGCCGTGATTGTCGCGAAACGCCTCTTGCAAGGGATGAAGCTCGGTCGCGTTGGGGGCGATCCCTTCGACGGTTAGAATGTCGTGCCCGTTCGCCTGTACCGCCAGCATCAGGCACGAGCGGGCGGTACGCCCGTCGAAGAGAATGGTGCAGGCGCCGCATACGCCGTGCTCGCATCCGAGATGGGTGCCGGTAAGGCCCAGTTGATGGCGGATGAAATCGGCGAGGGTGACGCGGACCTCGACCTCTTCCTCATGGCGCCTGCCGTTTACGGTGAGCGCGATCCTTCGCGTTTCTTCCATCGCCTAACGCGCCTTTCCCACCCGCTCATGCGCCTTCATGAGCGCGCGGCGCGACAGCACCGCCGCGAGATGCTGGCGATAGTCGGCCGGGGCGTGGACGTCGCTCATCGCCTCGATCTTGCGGCAGCGTTCGCATGCCTCGCGGAAGAGCGCCTCTGACGCGGCCTGGCCAGTGATCGCCCGCTCGACCTCGCGCGCCCGCACCGGAGCGGGACCCACGCCGCCGATCGTGACGGACGCGCGCGTGATGCGGCCGGTGTCGTCCTCGGAAAGGAGCGCCGCCGCCGAGCAGATAGCGAAATCGCCGTGACGGCGTGAGAATTCGACGAAGGCATAGCCATGCCCTTGCGGCCAATGCGGCAGAGAAAGGCCCGTCACGATCTCGTCCGGCTCGATCGATGGGGTCATATAGCCAGCCGAAAAATTCTCCATTTCGATCGTGCGCGCGCCCTTGGCCGATCGGACCGCGACTGTGCCGTCGAGCGCCGCCGCCACCGTTACGATCTCCGCCGCCGGATCGAGGTGGCAGAGCGACCCACCGACCGTGCCGCGATTGCGCGTCTGGCGATGGCCGATCTGGGGCAGCGCTTCATGCAATAGCGGACAACGCCGCTTCACGGCGTCGGAGAATTCGACATCGCGCTGACGCGTCATCGCACCAAGTTCGAGCACCTCTGGCGTCTCGCGCACGTAATCAAGCCCCGCCACGCCGTTCAAATCGATCACGTGGTCCGGCAGCACATAGCGCATGTTGAGCATGGGCATGAGCGATTGCCCGCCCGCCAGCATCCGCGCATTGTCGAGGGTCGCGATCAGCCCCGTCACCTCGGTCACGGTCTTGGGATCGTGATAGGAAAAGCGCGGCGGCTTCATCGGCGCTATGTGAGAGCCGATCCAGTTGGAAATCAAGCCGTTTTGCCGCTGGGAATGGCTCCGGGCGTGCTAGGTTGGACCTCATGGGCGTCATCGGCAAACCGGTCAACCGCATCGAGGACCCGCCGCTTGTTCGCGGCGCGGGGCGCTATGCCGCCGACATCGACTTTCCCGGGCAGCTGCACATGCGGATCGTGCGCTCGGGCCATGCGCATGCGCGGCTTCTCGGCATCGACACAAAGGCTGCGCAGGAGGCCCCGGGCGTCGAGGCGGTGTGGACCGCAGCCGAAATCGACCTGCCGCTGATCGAGTTCCGCGAAGGACCGATCCCGGCGCTGGCGCCTTATCGTCAGCCGGTGCTGGCGCGGGATATGGTTCGTTATGTTGGTGAGCCCGTGGCTGCCGTGTTCGCCGAAGATCCCTATCGCGCCGAGGACGCGGCGGCGCTGGTTTCGGTCGAGGTCGAGCCGCTCGAGCCGCTGATGGAGGCGGACACGGCGCCGCGAGAATTCTCGCCGGGCCATTCGACCGAGGCCCTGGTCGAGGTGAAGGAGTTCGGCGATCCCGACGCCGCGTTCCGCGACGCCCACGCGATCGTCGAACTGGACCTGTCGATCGGGCGGCATTCGGGCGTGCCGCTCGAGACGCGGGGGGCGATCGGGCGCTATGACGCGGCGCGCGACGTCCTCGAACTTCACGGCGCCACGAAAGTGCCGCACCGCAACCGCGATGCCATCGCCCGCACGCTTGGACGGCGGCGCGACGGCGTGCATCTCTTCGAGTATCACGTCGGCGGCGGGTTCGGCATCCGGGGCGAGATTTATCCCGAGGACATGCTCGTATGCGTCGCGGCGTTGACGCTCGGCCGGCCGGTGAAGTGGATCGAGGACCGGCGCGAGCATCTCATCGCGGCGAACCATTCGCGCCAGCAGCGCCATCGCGTGCGCGCCGCAATCGACCGGGACGGCCGCATCCTTGCGCTCGAGGACGACTTCGTGCTGGATCAGGGTGCCTATGTCAGGACGCATGGCGCGCGCGTGCTCGATATGACCGCCAGCATGCTGCCGGGCCCCTACAAGGTGCCGTCCTTCCGTTCGGTCGCGCGGTTCCGGCTCACCAACAAGACGCCCGCAGCGACCTACCGCGCGCCCGGCCGCTATGAAAGCAGCTTCGTGCGCGAACGGGTGGTCGATGCCGTTGCGGCGCGGCTTCGCCTCGATCCGATCGAGGTGCGGCGCCGCAATCTCATCCCGGCGATGGAGATGCCATACCGGCGCGGGCTCGAGACCATCGGCGACGAGATCGAATACGATTCCGGCGACTATCCCGCGCTTCTCGACAAGGCGCTGCGATGGTTCGGATGGCCGCAGATGAAGGCCGATCTCGCCCGGCGACGCGCGGCGGGCGAGACGGTTGGCGCGGGCCTCGCCTTCTTCGTCGAGAAAAGCGGGCTCGGTCCCCGCGACGGGACGATCGCCTCGCTGGACACGGACGGCCTGGTCGAGGTCGTGACCGGTGGCGCATCGCTTGGACAAGGGTTCGAGACGGCGATGGCGCAAATCTGCGCCGATGCCCTGGGCGTCGACTACGATCGGATCAGCGTCGTCCACGGCAGGACCGATCGCATCGATCACGGCATTGGCGCCCACGCATCGCGCGCGACGGTGATGACCGGCTCGGCGACCCACCTTGCGGCCGTGGCCTTGCGCACGAAGGTTCTGGCCGCGGCGGCGCCTTTGCTTCAGGCGCCCGAGGCGAGCCTCGAGATCGAGGCCGGCCGGATCTTTCGCCGCGATGCGCCGGACGGACCGTCGATCACGCTCGCCGAGCTTGCGCGCCATCTGGGCGCGCCGCTCTCCGCCGAAGGCTGGCACGACACGCCGCACATGAACTATCCCTATGGCCTGCATATCGCCGTCGTGCGGGTGGACCGAGACACCGGCACCGTCGCGGTCGAGCGCTATTGCGCCGCCTACGATATCGGCCGCGCGGTCAATCCGAGGATGGTGGAAGGCCAGATCATCGGCGGCTTCGCGCAAGGGCTGGGCGGCGCGCTTGCCGAGGAATTCCTTTACGACGCCAGCGGCCAGCCGCTTTCGGTGACCTTCGCCGACTATCTCATGCCGATGGCGTGCGAAACGCCGCCTGTCGAAGTGATGCTGCTCGAGGACGCGCCCAGCCCTTTGAACGCGCTCGGCATCAAGGGTGCGGGCGAGGCCGGCGTCAACGCTGTCGGCGCCACCATCGCATCGGCGGTCGACGACGCGTTGGGCGTGCCGGGCGCGGTGACCTCGCTGCCGGTGACGCCGCCGCGGCTGCTTTCCATCATGAGGAGTTGCGGTCCGTCAAGGCGCGGTGCTTGACGGCACCGCATCAGATGGGTCTCGGCGCGTGGCCGCCGTGTCGCGCCCTTAGAAGGTCAACTCCTGCGCCTGCACCACGTTGGGAAGCTTGCGGACGCGGTCGAGGAGCGCTTCGCCCACGCCCTGGTCCACCTGGATAAGACAGACCGCGTCGGAACCCGGTGCGCTGCGCCCCAAATGGAACGTAGCGATATTCACCCCGGCTTCGGCAAGTGTGCGGCCCAGATTGCCGATGAAGCCCGGCTTGTCGTTGTTCCGCACGAACAGCATGTGAGGACCGAGCTCGGCCTCCATCGGGATGTCCTCGACGCTGACGATGCGCGGGCGATCGCCGCCGAAGAGCGTGCCGGCAAGGGTGCGCTTCCGTTTTTCCGAGGTCACGCTGACGCGCAGCAGGGTCTGGAAATCGAGCGTCTCGCTGCATCGCGTTTCGGAGATCCGGATGTCGCGCTCACGGCAGATCACCGGCACGTTGACCATGTTCACCGCGTCGAGCTGCGGGGCAAGCAACGCGGCGAGCGCGATCGCCGTCAGCGGCTTGACATTGAGCTCCGCCGCGTGGCCGCAATATTCGAGCTCGATCGCGCGCAGCCCCGATTCGGTGAGCTGCCCGGCAAAGCTGCCAAGCTGTTCGGCGAGCTTCAGATAGGGTTTGAGCCGCGTCGCCTCCTCCGCCGAGAGAGACGGCATGTTGAGCGCGTTCACCACGGCGCCGCTCATCAGGAAATCCGACATCTGCTCCGCGATCTGCAGCGCCACGTTCTCCTGCGCCTCGCTGGTCGAGGCGCCGAGATGCGGCGTGACAATCACGTTTTCGCGGCCGAACAGCACATTCTCCTTGGCGGGCTCGACCGGGAACACGTCGATGGCGGCGCCTGCGACATGGCCCGAATCGAGTGCCGCCCGCAGATCCTCCTCGACGACGAGACCGCCGCGCGCGCAATTGATGATGCGCACGCCCGGCCTGGTCTTCGCCAGCGCCTTGGCATCGATGATGTCGCGCGTGGCGTCGGTTAGTGGCGTGTGAAGCGTGATGAAGTCAGCGCGCGCCAGAAGCTCGTCCAGCTCGACCTTTTCGACGCCCAGCGTGCGTGCGCGGTCGGGCGACAGGAACGGATCGAACGCAACCACCTTCATCTTCAGGCCGACCGCGCGGTCGGCCACCACCGAGCCCACATTGCCGCAGCCGATCACGCCCAGCGTCTTGCCGGTGATCTCCATGCCCATGAACCGGTTCTTTTCCCACTTTCCGGCCTGGGTCGAACGGTCAGCGGCCGGCAATTGCCGCGCCAGCGCCAGCATCAGCGCGATCGCATGCTCGGCGGTCGTGATCGAATTGCCGAACGGCGTGTTCATGACCACGATGCCGCGCTGGGTCGCTGACGGCACGTCGATATTGTCGACGCCGATGCCGGCGCGGCCGATCACCTTGAGGCGGCCCGCGCGTTCAAGCACCGCCTTCGTGACTTTGGTCGCCGAACGCACGGCGAGCCCATCGAACTCGCCGATCATCTTCTTGAGTTCGTCGGCCGGCAGGCCGGGCTTCATCGTCACATCGACACCGCGGGCGCCGAAAATCTCGACGGCGCGCGGGCTCAGATCATCGGAAATCAGGACGCTCGGCATGGCGAGGCCTCATCGGGGATCAAGTCGTGGCAAATCCGGAAGATCAGGCGGCGGCCGCGCGCCGGACCTCTTCGTAGGCCCAGTCGAGCCAGGGGAGGAGCGCCT
The DNA here is from genome assembly GCA_035509095.1 of Allostellaceae bacterium. Lineage (GTDB taxonomy): Bacteria > Pseudomonadota > Alphaproteobacteria > ATCC43930 > CGMCC-115725 > DATJLY01. Next base: position 13,490 of record DATJLY010000151.1, read on the forward strand.
TCACGTCCCGCGTCTCGACTGTGGCGCCGCACCAGATGCGCAATCCCGGCAACGCGTCGCGATGGCCCGCGACGTCATAGGCCACGCCTTCGGCCTCCAACAACGCTTCGAGCCGCTTCACCTGCGCTCGCTGCGCATCGGGCGAAAGGCGCTGGAACCAGTCGTCGACGACTTTGAGGCAGACCGACGTGCAAGAGCGGATGGCGGGGTCAGCCACCAGGAAATCGATCCAGCCGCGCGTCGCCACCCATTCGGCGATCGCCGCGAGATTGCCCTCCGAGCGCGCCTTCAGGGCCGGAAGCCCGCCCAGCGAGGACGCCCAGGCCAGGCCATCGATCGCGTCCTCGACCACGAGGAGCGACGGCGTGTTGATGGTCTCCGCCTCGAAAATGCCGGCGCTGAGCTTGCCTTTCGAGGTCATGCGGAAAATCTTCGGCAGTGGCCAGGGTGGCGTGTAGCTCTCGAGCCGCGCGACCGCCCGGGGCGAGAGCGCCAGCATCCCATGCGCCGCCTCGCCGCCCAGCACCTTCTGCCATGACCAGGTGGCGACATCGAGTTTCTGCCACGGCAGATCCATGGCAAAGACGGCGGACGTGGCGTCGCAGATCGCGAGCCCGGCCCGGTCGTCGGGGATCCAGTCGCCATTCGGCACCCGCGCGCCCGACGTGGTCCCGTTCCAGGTGAAGACCACGTCGTGGGTCCAATCGACCTTCTTCAGGTCCGGCAATTCGCCATACGGCGCCTTCAGCACGCGGGCGTCGGCGAGCTTCAGCTGCGACACCACGTCGGTGGCCCAGCCTTCGCCAAAACTCTCCCAGGTCAGGACATCGACGCCGCGCGCGCCCAGAAGCGACCACAGCGCCATTTCGACCGCGCCGGTATCCGACGCCGGGACGATGGCGACCCGCCAGGACGCGGGAATGCCGAGCAGCGTGCGCGAACGGGTGACGACCTCGTGAAGCTTGTCCTTGCCGACCGCGGCGCGGTGTGAACGCCCAAGCAGGGCGCCCTTCAAGACGTCCACCGTCCAACCGGGACGCTTGGCACAAGGACCAGATGAAAAGCAAGGGTTAGCGGGCCGGACTTGCGGCTTCATGATCTATTCCTTCCAGAATAGGTGCGACCCGTTGGGGGGCCGTGTCCCGCCGGCGAACCTACGGAGGTAGGAACGACTCGTCAATTGCCGTCGAAATTTTGCGTCAAAGCGTCGCAGCACGCGGCGTTAATTGTTAACCACGTCGGGCCAGAAGATGCATGGCAAGGACCGTGAGCACGGTCTCGTCCCGTTGGTTGAAATAAGTGTAGGCGACCCGGAGGATGCCGCGGTCGGGCTTGGAGCGCGACGGGCGCAGCTCCACCACTTCGGCCTCGACGCGAAGCGTGTCGCCGGCGCGCACCGGTTTGAGCCAACGGACTTCGTCGAACCCCGGCGATCCGAGGCTCGAGCCGAGAAAGATGCCCGTGTCGATGACCAGCCGGAACCCTAACGCAAGGGTCTGGAACCCGCTCGCGATGAGCCCGCCATAGATGCTGGCGCGTGCGGCCGCGGGATCGATATGGAATGGCTGCGGGTCATAGGCGTTGGCAAATGCCAGCATCTCCGCCTCGCCAAGGGTCCTGGCCTCGGTCTTGAACCGATCGCCCACGGCGAATTCATCGAAATAGCGGACATCCATGGCGGCGATCGAAGGCATTTCTTAATGCATTTGCCGTTGATTTAGCTGGCTTTCGAGGGATGTGAAAGGGCCGGCTCTGACTATGGCACCCTTTGGGGGCTGGGACGCGCTCGACGGCGATCCGTTGTCCGCGCCGGAACAGCCCATCGGCATCGCAAGGCTGGCCGAGCTCGCGTTCACGGGTACCGATTTGAAGCCCCTGTGGCGCCGCCTCGTCGACCGGTACATAGCCGGCAAGCATGAGGCCGCGTCGCTGATGGATCTCGCGACCTTGGAACAGCTTTTCGGCAATGTCGAAGGCGGCATTGCCTTTCAGCGCGCGGCACTGGAGCGCAGGCGCCTTTATCGCTCCCCCGGCCAGACCAAAGGCGCGTCGATCCGGCTGCTGGCGCTCGCGGCCCCAGGCGATATCGGCACCAACACGCCGCTCGAGTTCCTGCTGCAGGGCTCCGACATCGCACTCGAGACGCTTTACGTCATTCCCGGCAGCCCCGTGCCCGAATCCTTGCCGGACTTCGACATCGCGATCGTCGCGGCTGGCGAGTCCGCCGCGAACCGGCCCGTCCTTGACGAAATCGGGCGCCTCGCCGCGTCGTGGAACGTGCCGGTGCTCAACGATCCACGGCGCGTCGCCGCGCTTTCGCGCAACGGCGTCGCACAGATGATGCAGGGCATTCCACAGCTCCTCGCTCCGCTGGCGCGACGGGCCGACCGCGCTGCGCTCGACGCGATCGAGGCGCACGAATGTCCGATCATCGTGCGACCGATCGAATCACACGCGGGTCGCGGCCTCGCCCGCATCGACCGGCCCGAGGCGCTTGCGGCCTATCTTCGCGAACGGCCTGAAGACCAATTCTATGTCGCGCCCTTCATCGACTATCGGAGCGCCGACGGCCTCTATCGCAAATACCGCGTCGCGTTCATCGGCGGTGCGCCTTACGCGTGCCACATGGCGATCGCCGATCAATGGATGATCTATTACCTCAATGCCGGGATGCGCGAGAGCGAGGCGAAACGGGCCGAGGAAGCGCGCTTCATGGCCGAGTTCGACGACGGCTTTGCCCGCCGCCATCGCTCCGCCCTCGGTGCCATCGCCGAACGGCTCGGCCTCGACTATGTCGCGATCGACTGCGCCGAGATGCCTGACGGCCGGCTTCTCCTGTTCGAGGCGGACATCGCGATGATCGTTCACGCGATGGACCCGCCCGATCTCTTCCCTTACAAGGCGCCACAGATGCGGAAGGTGTTCGACGCCTTCCGCGCGATGGTGAAGCGCCGCGCGGCGCTCGCATGATCGAGGGCGGCACGCTCGACCCCGACGATTGGGAGGCCGCACGGCGATCATTCCATGCCGCGATCGATGGCTGCATCGACTGGCTGCGCGACATCCGCGAGAAGCCGGTTTGGACCGAGACACCCGCGCCGGTCCGCGCCGCCCTGACAGGCCCGGCTCCCACCGACCCAACCTCGCTCGACGCGCTGGTCGCGGAATTCCAAAACGACCTCCTCCCCCACGCCACCGGCAACCTGCATCCGCGCTTCTTCGGCTGGGTGCACGGGGCCGGCAATCTGGCAGGTGCGCTGGGCGAGGCGCTCGCCGGGTTCATGAACGCGAACGTCGCCGGCCGCGACCATGTCGCGATCCATGTCGAGCGCCAGGTCGTCGACTGGTGCAAGACGCTACTGGGTTTTCCCGCGACGGCAAGCGGGCTCGTGACGACCGGCACGTCGATGGGAACCGTGATCGCGCTTGCGGTCGCGCGCAACGAGAAAGCGTGCGCCGATGTGAAGCGGGCGGGCCTTCGCGCCGCGCCGCGCCGCATCGCGGTCTATGCCTCGAGCGAGGCACACAGCGCCATCGTCAAAGCATGCGAGCTTCTGGGCCTCGGAAGTGACGCGCTGCGGCTCGTGCCGGTGGACGCGGACCTCCGTCTCTCGGCGCACCACCTGGCCAACATGATCGCGGCGGACCGTGCCGCGGGATGGCAGCCGGCGGTGATCGTCGCGTCGGCCGGCACGGTGAACAGCGGTGCGGTCGACGACATCGGCGCGCTGTCGGCGCTGTGCACGGCCGAAGGGCTGTGGCTCCATGTCGACGCCGCGTTCGGCGGCCTTGCCGTGCTGGCGCCGGAAGGCCGCGCCGCGCTCGCGGCGATCGGCGCCGCCGATTCAGTCGCCTTCGATTTCCACAAATGGCTCCAGGTCCCTTACGACGCGGGCTGCGTGCTGGTACGGGACGAAGCGGCGCACCGCCGTGCCTTTTCGACCCGGCACGACTATCTGGCGCCGGAGGGGCGCGCCCTTGCCGGCGGTGATCCATGGTTCTGCGAGTACGGACCCGAGATGTCGCGCGGGTTCCGTGCGCTGAAGGTCTGGTTCACCATCAAGGCGCACGGGCTCGACCGGCTTGGCGAGGTGATCGCCCGCAATTGCCGGCAGGCACGGTATCTGGGCCTTGCGGTGGCGCGGTCGCGCTATCTCGCCCTCCTGGCGCCGGTGAGCCTCAACATCGTGTGCTTCCGTTTTGTCCTAGTAGGCCTCGACCCGGACGAGGTCGACCGGCTCAATGACGACATCGTGGTCGAGCTGCAGCGCTCGGGGATTGCGGCACCGTCGACGACGCGCATCAACGGCAAGCTCGCGATCCGCGTGTGCCTCACCAATCATCGCACGTCGTTCGCGGACCTCGATCTCCTGGTGAACGAAGTCGAGAGGATCGGCCGCAGCGAGGCGCTAGCACACGAGCATCGGGCCTGCGCCAAGGTGCCGGCTTGAGGCCGCTTCCGCTCATCGATACCCGCGCCAAGAGGCGCGCACCCGCGCCACGGCAACTGCCGTCCGCCGAGCTTCTGCTCGCGCAAGGCGGCGACGGGCGGCTCCAGGTCGATCCGGCATCGGGCCTCAACATCTATGGCTGTCGTCCCGCCCCCCGGCCAGAGGCTCTGCATTTCTCTTCGTCGACGGCAAGCTCGATCTCCGACCGCGCGTGGCGGCGTGTGTGCCTCGTGCGCGAGCGGCTCGTACAAGCCGACGATTATCGCGCGCTGATGGAAGAGAACCGCAGCGAGCTGAAGCGCCTGTTACGGCTCGACGGCACCGGCGCCGAGGTCGTGTTTGCGCCGTCCGGGACTGATGCCGCCTTGCTGGCACTCGGGGTGGCGCGCGCGGCGCTCGGAACGCCGCTCACGAGCCTTCTTGCCGCGGCAGACGAGACCGGTAGCGGCGCGCGCTTTGCGGCAGGCGGCCGCCATTTCTCCGCCGTGTCGGCGCAGGGGCGGGCGGTCAACGCGGGCTCGGCCATAGAAGGCCTCGCCGACGGCGTCGACGTCGTGTCGGTCCCGCTTCGGGACAACGACGGAGCGCCGCTTGCGCCGGCGGAGCTCGATCGCCGCGTGATTGCGCAGGTCGCGCGGTCGGTGGCGTCGGGAGCAAGCGTGCTCCTCCACGCGATGGATCATTCAAAGCTTGGCAATCGCTCTCCGAGCGAGGCGTGCCTTGCCGTGATCGAACGATCCTATGGGACGCATGTGAGGATCGTGGTCGACGCCTGCCAAGGGCGCCTGGCGCGCGAGCGGGTCCGCGCGCATCTTCAGCGCGGGCGGATGGTGCTCACCACCGGCTCGAAATTCTTCACCGGACCGCCGCTCTCGGGCGCCTTGCTGCTGCCGCACGAGCTGGTCCGCTGCATGTCGAGGGCCGATGCGCTGCCGGTCGGGCTCGCCGACTATTCGACCCAAATCGACTGGCCTCTCGGATGGCGGGCGCCCGAGGCATCGCTCTCGGACCGCGAGAGTCCAGGACGGCTGCTACGGTGGAGCGCCGCGCTCGAAGAGATGAGCGCCTGGTTCACCGTGCCGGGCGCGACGCGACGCTCCGCACTCGCCGATTTTGCCGCAGCCGTGCCGCGCGCGGCCGAGACGCTCGACGCGATCGATCTCCCGCCACCGCCGCTCCTTGACGATCCGGACTTTCCGGTGCCAACCATCTTTCCCTTCTTCGTGCGGCGCGCCGGGAAGATCTTGTCCCCTGCCCTCGCCAGCAAGCTTTACCGTGCGCTCAACCAGGACGTGACACCGATCTTGCCGGGTCTTGGCAATCGCGACCGAGCGCTTGCCGCGCTCGCGTGCCATATCGGGCAGCCAGTCCCGGTGCCAGGTCCGGACGGACCGCGCGGCGCGCTCCGCGTCAGCGCCAGCACGCGCATCGTCGTTGACGGGGGATGCGCCCTGGCGGACGCGCTTGGCCTAACGTTTCAGAAGCTCGGTCTGCTGATCCGCGAGTTCGACAGGATCGAGCGTGCCTTTTGAGGCCGCCAGGGCCTGGTCACACCTTCGTGTTGACCTGCTGGCCCACCAGGGCGTCGGCTTTTTCGGCACCGCCGAAGCTCGCGAGCGCCGTGCGCATCGGCACCTGGACCAGTACTTGTTTGGTGGTTGGATCCCGCCAATCCAGCACAAAGCCGCCCGAGACCGAGAAATCCGGTACGAAGGACGGCCCGGTCGCGCTGGGAAGTCCCGGTGGCGGCGTTTGCAGGTTTCCGGGCACGGGAAATTGCGCCGTCGGCGACGCTGTCGTTGGAGCAGTGCTCGGCACTTGCACGCTTGCAGGCGTGAAGCCCGGCGCCTGGGATGATATGCCATCGACCACGGACGGAACCCGCTTGTTCTATCCCTCCATACCATAGGGACCGGAGGCGTTAAGAAAGGATGAACGAGCCGCAGAATTTCGCAGCGTGCTCGTCAATCTGTCGAGACCGAATGTTCAAGCGGGCCGTTGCCGCGGCCAAGCCCGGGCGCAGCCGCGAGCGCGCGCTGCACGTAACGGTGCGCGCGCTCGACCGCCGGACGCAGAGCCATTCCTTGCGCCAATCCGGCGGCGATCGCCGAAGCGAGCGTGCAGCCGGTGCCGTGCGTCGAGCGCGTGGCACGGCGAGGCGCCTCGAGGACGAAGCTGCCATCGGCGGAGGCGATGAGATCGCGTGTCACCGGGCCCGCAAGATGGCCGCCTTTCAGCACAACCGCTTCGGCGCCTTGCGACAGTAGACGATCGGCCGCGCGCCGCATGTCGTCGAGTGACGAAATCCCGTGCTGGCACAGGATTTCCGCCTCGGGC
>DATJLY010000152.1:0-4762 GCA_035509095.1 Allostellaceae bacterium
GTCGAGGACGCGGCCGCCCCGAGCCAGCGCCGCGACGAAGCGGCGGTTCTCGCGCTGATCATAGAACCAGCCGGTCTTCTGCCCGCCCAGCACATCCGCGAGGAATTGGCCGCCATTCTCTTCGAGCGGCACGGGCCCGTCGATCGTGCCAGCAGCGATGCGCGCCACATCCTCGAGCGCCTCGGCCGCGCGCCCGGTCGCATCGTTGCGCAGCACGATCGTGGCCGGCGTCAGCACGGTGCCGAGCGCCGCCACGATCGGCTCCTCGAGCGCCGCCATGCCGGCGGTATTGAGCTGCGCCACCGCCACGTCGCCGAAGCGGTCGACCACCATCCCCGGCAGATCGTCGGCCTCGGCATGGACGAGCCGGTAGAAGGGCGCGTCATAGAGCCGGCGCCTGAGCGCCAAGGCGTGCCCCAATCGCGCGGCGAAGAAATCCGCATCGATGGCGCGCCCGGCGTCGCGATCGAGGATGCGCGCCGCGACCAGCGTGTTCGGGTTGAAGGTGGCAACGCCAAGCGCGCGGCCATCCGCGGTCTTGAGCGTGACGAGGCTGCCGCGCGGCAGCGCCTTCGCCGCGGCGTCCATCCGGACCTCGTTGGAATAGACCCAGGGGTGGCCCCCTTGCGCCCGCTTGTGGCGGCCGGGCTCCAGCGTCACGACGGGGCGCGCCGCCGGATCGTCGCGCGCGCTCATCGCTCAGTCGCCGAGCGCCGCGCCTTCGCGCCGCGGATCGGCCACGCCTTCATATCCCTCGGGCGTGACCAGGATGCCGCCAAGGCCGCTGTCGCGCCCCCAGACGCGGACCTCGTGGCCACGCGCCTTCAATGCCGAGGCAAGCGCATCGCTGCCGGGAAAAGCTTCGATCTCGGTCGGGCCGTTGCGGTTGTCGACATTGGGAAGCGCGATCGCCTGGCTCAAACTGTCATGCCAATCGACCACGGCCACGATGACTTTCGCGACGTCGGTGATGATGGGCGGCCCACCGGCCGATCCCACCACCAGCCTGAGCTTGCCGTCAGGGCCGAACATCATGGTCGGCGCCATCGCGGAAAGCGGCCGCTTTCCCGGCTCCACGCGGTTCGCGACCGGGCGGCCCTCATTCTCGGGCAGGAACGAGAAGTCGGTCAGCTCGTTGTTGAGCAGGAAACCGCGCACCATCACGTGCGAGCCGAAGTCGCTTTCGATCGTCACCGTCATGGCGACCGCGTTGCCGTCCTTGTCGATGACCGACATGTTGCTGGTCGAGGGAAATTCGGGCGCCCTGCCGTCGCCCCAGAGATCGCCGCGCTTGCCTTCGGGCTCGCCCGGCGCGACCGGGCTCGGCACGGCCGTGTCGGGGTTGATGAGGCGCGCGCGATCGGCGAGATAGGCGGGATCGAGCAGCGCCTCGACCGGCGAGGCGACGAAATCGGGATCGCCCAGATAGCGCGCGCGGTCGGCATAAGTGAGCCGGCTCGCCTGCGCGAAGAGGTGCCACGCCTCGACATCGGCGTCGTGATGGGCGAGATCGAACGGACCGAGCAGGCCCAGTATCTCCAGCACCGGCACATCGCCCGACGGCAGCCCCATGCCGCACACGCGGTCGCCGCGATAAGGCGCGCACACGACCGCGCGATCCTTGACCTTGTAGGCGGCGAGATCCGATGCGGCGAGATCGCCCGGCGGCGTCGCACCCGCAACGGCGGCCGCAATGTCGTCGGCAATGGCGCCGTGATAGAACGCCTCGGCCCCTTTCGCGGCGATGAGGCGCAAGGTCGCCGCAAGCGCGGGATTGACGATCACCGACCCGGCCGGCTTCGGCGTGCCGTCGGGATTGTAATAGAGCGCGCGCGTCGCATCGCCTTTTGCCAGGAACCGGTCCTTCGCGACAAGAGCCTGGACCCGGGGCGACAGCGCGAAGCCGTTTTGGGCAAGCGCGATCGCGGGCTCGACGAGGCGCGACCATGGCAGCTTGCCCCACCGTTCATGCGCCACTTCGAGCAGGCGCAGCGTCCCGGGCACGCCGACGGAGCGGCCGCCGATCATCGCGTTGAGGAAGGGAAGCGGCTTGCCGGAGGCATCGAGGAAGCGGTCGGGCCGCGCCGCCGCGGGCGCGCTCTCGCGGCCATCGAGCGCCGTGAGCTTCCGGTCGTGCGCCGACCAATGGACCAGAAAGCCGCCGCCTCCGATCCCGGTCGATTGCGGCTCGAGGATGGTGAGCGCGATCGCCATCGCGGCCGCCGCGTCGGCAGCACTTCCGCCGGCGCGCAGGATGTCGCGCCCGATCGCAGCCGCACGCGGGTCGGCGCTTTCCACCATGTCATGGCGCGGGAGCGCCGCGGCGGGCGCCGCGCACGCGAGACTGGCGGCGACGAAAAGAAATCGGGCCTTCACGATCCGGACCGGCCTCTGGCGCTGGCGATCGGCGGCGCGAATTGCGGCTCGATATCCCACGGGAACATGATCCATGTGTCCTGGCTCACCTCGGTGACGTAGGTGTCGACCATGGGCCGTCCCGCGGGCTTGGCGTAGACGGTGGCGAAATGCGCCTTCGGCAGCATCTCGCGCACCACCCGCGCCGTATCGCCGGTATCGACGAGATCGTCGATGATGAGCATGCCCGCGCCGTCGCCCGCGATCGCCTTCAGCACGGCGAGCGAACCCTTGGCGCGGTCGTCGTAGCTCGCGATGCAGACCGTGTCGACGAGGCGGATATCGAGCTCGCGCGCGACGATCGCGGCCGGCACCAGGCCGCCGCGGGTCACCGCGATAATGGCGCGCCACGGACCCAGCTCGAGCAGGCGCCAGGCCAGCGCGCGCGCGTGCCGGTGCAGCTCGTCCCAGGTGACGGGGAAGGTCTTCGTTCTCGTCGGCACAGGGTTCACTGGCATCACCGCACGTAGATCCACACCTCGTCGGTCCCGTCGTCCGTCGCCGCGACCGCCGAGAGCGAGAGCCGATCGGCCGGCACGCCCATGCCGATCACCGTGTGATAGACATCGGCAAGGTTGCGCTGGGCGTCGTCGGCGCTGCGCGTGACCGCCACGAGATCGAACGCGACCCCGGGCTTTCTCTCGAGCGCGCCCTTCAAAGCCTCGTAAAGCGATTGCGCATAGTCGGGACCAGGCGTCTCGAAATGGATGACGACGAAGGGACGCCGCTTCTCGACCAGGGCGGGAGCCGGCGTCTCGGCCACGGCGTGCACCGGCGGCGGCATGGGCGTCGGCGCCGCGCTCGCGATCTCCGTCGTCGCGGGCTTCGCCTGGGCCGGCTCGGACTTGAGGAGCAGCGCGTCGGGGAACGAGCACGCGCCGAGCGCAAGGACAACAAGAGGGGCGGCGATGGGGCGCATGAGGACCGCCGATCTTAAGACACCGGCGGCATCGGCCACAAGCCGCGGTCCCGGTCCGGACCTTGTCAGGCCGCGCGCAACCCCCTAAGAAGGCGCCGCCCTTGCGGCAAGCGCCCGTAGCTCAATTGGATAGAGCACCAGACTACGAATCTGGGGGTTGGGAGTTCGAGTCTCTCCGGGCGCGCCACGAACAAGACTTGGGCGCCAGTTTCGGCCAGGGCCGTCATCGCCGTTTGAACTGTTCGGCGCCGATGTCGTATTTGGCGTCGCTGGGTCGAGTCTGGTTGAGGATGTCCTTGGTGTTCGCAAGCGGCGTGCCGCCGCCGAGGTTCGCCGTATAGCTTTGCCCGGCGCCGATGAGCGGGGAGCTGGAGTTCTGGCGGAAGTCCGTCGTGGGGTTGATGAAGACGGAAGACGCCGACTGGCCGAAACATGGCGAGGAGTTTCCGGTTCCGCACGTGTTCTGGATCCCCAGCATGTGCCACATACCGGTAGGGTATTGGTACAGACTACTTTTGAACAATGCGAGCCCGGAGCTCGGAGCGTCCGTCGCGTTCGTGCCGCCATCGGTGAACGGGTAGGGCGCTTCGTATGCGCCCGCGCGGTGGGATGCCGCCTTTGTGCCCAGTAACCCGCGGGTGGCGTTGCAGGTCGTGTAGGAAGGACCGACGCACCTGACGGCCATCACTTCGTTATCAATCACGATGCCGTTCGAGACCACGTCATCGTACGGCCCGGAATTGAATGTGATCGTTGTATCCGTCGGCGATAGGTTCGACGCCAAGGTCGCCAGAGGCTGGTTGTTTCCTTCGCCGAACTGATATGTCCACCCCGCGCAGTAATCGTTGTACATGGTCGGGTGATCGCGGCCGCCCAGCAGGGCGGAGCCTTTCACCATGCAGGCGGATGGACTGAGGCCGGAAGCATTGACAATGGTCGTGTTGACAATGAAACCGCCGTAACTCCACGGCACCCCGATCGGATTGGAACACGTCCCATCGAAGATGATGAGGCTGTTGAAGTAGTAGAGCCCGGCGTCGGAAAAGACGGGCGCGCAGATCGTGGCTCCGCCGTAGGACCATCCGGCTCCTTCTAGGATGTCGCCGATAAAGTTGCTGACGCTGCTGCGTGGCACACCGTCCCAAGCGAGGCCGTGGTCGGCCTTGACCTGCAATCCCGACAGGCCAATGCCGCCGTCGTTGAGAGGATTGAAGGCGCTGCCAGCGTGGGTAGAAATAGGACCGTTGCCAGAAGCGTTCGTGTTGTGGATCGAGACGCCGTTGGCCGAGTTGTAGGATAAGGGCTTTGTCGTCACAGACTGGAAGCTGTCGCTCGGCGCGGCTTGAAGGGTGATCGTCCAATACGGTGTGACGCCTGTCCCACCGCAGCTGCCCCAAACGTAACTCGGCGTGTTCGAGCCTGCCGTCA
>DATJLY010000153.1:0-2341 GCA_035509095.1 Allostellaceae bacterium
GGCGCCTTTGGCCGTGCCTGCGCCGCGAGCGCCGTCACTTTCGTCCGCGGGGCGGCGCTGGCGCGCGGTATCGGCCGCGAGCTCGGCCTTGCCCGGAAAGTCCTCGCCGTCAGCAACACGCGGGGCGGCATCTCCAAGGCGAGCATGGTCCTGAACGACCGGACCCCCAAGATCGAGGTCGATCCCGAGACTTACGAGGTGCGCGCGGACGGCGAGCTGCTGATCTGCGAACCGGCCACGGTATTGCCGATGGCGCAACGCTATTTTTTGTTCTGAACCATGCTGCGGGCCATACGGATCGAGCCTTCGGGCCATTGGCCGCGCGATCAGGCGCAAGATTCGGTCACGCTCGACCACGATGCCCGCTATCGCCGCCGCGCGCGGCTTGCGACGGATCGCGGCGTGGCGTTCCTTCTCGATCTGCCGCATGCGATGGCCATGGGAGAAGGCGACGGGCTGGCGCTCGAGGATGGGAGTTGGATCGCGGTCCGCGCCAAGGCAGAGCCGCTCATCGAAGTGACCGGGCCGGCCGCACTGCTTTGCCGCATCGCCTGGCACATCGGCAACCGGCACGTGCCCGCCGCGATCGAGCCGCAGCGCATCCTGATCCGCGACGACCACGTGCTTGCCGACATGCTGCGTCTTCAAGGTGCGAGCCTGCGCCGCGTGTGCGAGCCCTTCGCGCCCGAGCGCGGCGCCTATGAGAGCCATGATCATCATGTCCACCACCACGATCACTGATGCGGGCTTTTATCGGCTGCTGACCTGGCTCTCGCCCTCTTATCCGGTCGGCGCCTTCAGCTACAGCCACGGCATCGAATATGCCGTGGAGGCGGGGCTCATTGCCGACCGCGACAGGCTCATCACCTATATCGCGACGGTGCTCGAACAGGGATCGGGCTGCGTCGATGCGGCCCTCTTGAGCGCCGCCTGGCACGCGGCCGATCGCGGCGACGACGACCGGCTCGACGAGGTCGCGGACCTCGCGTGCGCTTGGCGCGGAACGGCGGAATTGGCGCTCGAGGCCGAGACGCAGGGCCGCGCGTTCCTTGCGACGACCCGCGCCGCGTGGCCGCATCCGCGGCTCGACTCGTTTGCCGCGCGCCGCGCCGCCGGCACGATAGCGATGCCGGTCGCCGTCGGCGTGGCGGCGGCGCTCCATCGTCTGCCGCTCAAATTGGCGCTGACGGCGTTCCTCCACGCCTTTGCCGGCAATCTCGTCTCGGCCGGGATCAGGCTCATCCCGATGGGCCAGACCGATGGCCAGCGCGCGATGGCGGCTTTGGAGCCCGCGGTCGCGAGCAGCGTCGCGGCCGCTTTGGCGACGCCGCTCGACGAGGTTTGCGCGTCGGCGCCTGTCATCGACTGGTGCTCGATGCGTCACGAAACGCAGCACACGAGGCTGTTCCGGTCATGAGCAAGTTCGATCACGGGCCCTTGCGCGTGGGGATCGGCGGCCCCGTCGGGTCAGGCAAGACCGCGCTCGTCGACCGACTGTGCAAGCATATGCGCGATCGCTACGAGATCGGCGTCATCACCAACGACATCTACACCAAAGAGGATGCCGAGTTCCTGACGCGCTCGGCCGCGCTGAGCCCTGATCGGATCATTGGCGTCGAGACCGGCGGCTGTCCCCACACGGCCATCCGCGAGGACGCGTCGATCAACATGGCGGCGGTCGAGGACATTTGCCACCGCTTCCCGTCGCTCGATCTGATCTTCATCGAGTCGGGCGGCGACAATCTCGCCGCGACCTTCAGCCCGGAACTCGCGGACATCACGCTTTACGTGATTGACGTCTCGGCGGGCGACAAGATCCCGCGCAAAGGCGGTCCTGGCATCACGCGATCGGATCTCCTGATCATCAACAAGATCGACCTCGCCCCTTTGGTCGGCGCGAGCCTCGAGGTCATGGATCGCGACGCCCGCAAGATGCGCGGCGAGCGCCCGTTCCTTTTCACCAATCTGAAAGAGAATCAGGGCGTCGCCGACATCGCGCGCTTCATTGCCGAAGAGGGCGGCCTCAGCCTGTAGCCCCGGCGCGCGGCAGGACAAGCCGCTCGATCGCGTCGGCAAAGCCATCGGCAACATTGGTGCCGGTCACGGCGTTTGCCGCCGCACGCGCTGCGGGGCTGCCATTGCCCATCGCGATGCTGAAGCCGCTTTTCCGGAACATCGGCACGTCGTTTTCCATGTCGCCAAGGGTGACGACATGTGCGAGTTCAAGCCCACAGCGCCGCGCCAGCTCGACCACGGCCACGCCCTTATCGATCCCCGGCGCGATGATGTCGAGATAATAGCTTTGCGAGCGTGAAACGGTCGCGGCCCCGCCGAGCAACGC
>DATJLY010000154.1:0-4222 GCA_035509095.1 Allostellaceae bacterium
CTCGATCCACCAAAGGCGCGCCGCGACCATCCTGGGCGACGCGTCGCGTTGGCAGGAGGTGCTGTCGAAGGACCGCCCGCTGAACCGCGCCGGCACGCCCGAAGAGATCGCCGACGTCGTGGTGTTCCTGGCGTCCGATCGTGCCCAATGGGTGTGCGGCGAAGTCGTCAATGTCGATGGCGGGGTCCTGTTTCGAGGCAATTCGTTCTGAGGGAGCAACCATGAAGATCGTCGTCTATGGCCCGGAAAAGCGGGTCGGCATCCTTGAAGGGAACCGCATCGTCGACGCGGCGCACGCTTCGGGCGGCGCGGTCCCGTCCGACCTTGGCGCCTTCATCGCGGCGGGCCAGCAGGCGCTCGACGCGAGCGCCGCGGCTGTCGCGAAGCTTGGCGGCAAGAGCGCGCCCTTCGTCTTCGATACCGGCGCGGTAAAGATCCGCGCGCCCCGCGCCGCCGAGGCGCGCGTTGCCTGCGCCGGCGCCAATTTTGCCGACCACGCGGTGAAGATGGCGGCGAAGATGCGCGGCCGCGACATGCCGGTGCTGACCGCCGAAATGGCGAAGGAGCAGCAGCGCAAGGAAGGCATCCGCGGCTTCTGGAAGCTCAATCGCGACTATGCGGGGCCGGGCGATGACGTGATCTATCCCGCGAAGGCGCGCCGCTTCGACTATGAGGGCGAGATCGCGATCGTCATCGGCCGCACCGGCAAGGACATCAGGCCCGCCGACGCGCGGCATTACATCTGGGGCGCGACTTTGCTGTTCGACTGGTCGATCCGGAGCCCGCGCGAGGACAATGCGGCCACCCGCTTCGCCATGACCAAGAACTTCGACACCGGCTGCACGATCGGCCCCTGCATCGCGGTGGGCGAGCTCGATCCGTTCGACGCCGAGGTCGAGACGCTCGTCAATGGCGCCGTCCGGCAGCATTTCAGCACCCGCGACATGGTCTATGACTTCGCCGAGTTCATCGCGCATCTCTCCGAGGATTTCACGCTCTATCCCGGCGACATCATCAGCGGCGGCACGGCGGCCGGCACCGCCGCCGATTCGAGCGACCGCCTGCCCGACGGCACTCAGCCGAATGATCTGTTCCTGAAGCCGGGCGACCGGGTCGAGGTAAGGAACCCGGTGATCGGCAGCCTCGCCAACCGGGTCATCGCGAAGCCGACTTGAGCGGCCTTACATGGGCACGAGATCGCCGCGGGAGAAATGGTCGTCGTTGCGGCCGCTGCCGTCGAGCTGACCTTCGCCCGCGTATTGGAACTCCCACCAGTTGCCGTCGAGGTCCATGAAATAGAATTGATACGTGTCCGTGTCGTCGGTGATCTTGGTGATCTTCTGGATGCCGTAGCGGTCCTTGTGCTCGTGCGCCAGCGCATGCGCGCGCTCCACCGCCTCGCGCGAGCCGAGATCGAGACCCCAATGGTTGCCGACCCGAAGCGGCTTCACATGGTCGCCCCGTTCGAGGCACACGATGCACCAATAACCGCTTTTGCGGATTTTCATCGAGCGGCGCGAATGGCGCACGCAGTCGAGCCCCAGAAACTCCTCGTAAAATCGCCGCGAGGCCGCCAGCTCGCGGCATTCAAGCGTTCCGTGCGACAGAATACGAGGCTCGTTGAGCCGCACCTTCTCGACCGTGTCGTTCATCGCCTCACACCTCCACCACAACATAGCTTGCCTCGACCGAGACCGGGATCTTCTCGGCCACGTAAGGGCCCTTCACGATGCGCTCGCCGGGCTCGATCGTGACCGCATAGTGGCGCAGCGCGATATTGTCGGGATCGCACCAGGACTGGCCGGTGCGGATGTCGTACTGCCAGCCGTGCCAGGGACAACGGATCATCTCGTGTCCCGCCACCACCCGATAGCGCCCCGGCTCGTCCGATTCGACGCGGTTGACGATCTTGCCGCGGCACAGCGAAGCGCCTTCGTGCGGGCACTTGCTGATGAGCGCATAGAACGACCCCGCGAGGTTGAAGATGCCGATCTCGCGTCCGGCGACGGTGACGACCTTGGCCGACCCGGGCGCGATCTCGTCCACCGTGGCGACGACGTGGCGCGCCGCCATCTCAGCCGAACCGGAAGACGCGCTTGGCGTTTTCGGAGAAGATCATGCGCCGCTGCGCGTTGGTGACGTTGACCCTCAGCACCATCCGCGGATCGTCGAAATCCCAATGCGGATAGTCGGTCGAGAACAGCAGCCGGTCCCAACCGATCCACTCGATCGCGCGGACGAGGTCCTCGTGCCGCTCGGGCTCTTCCATCGGCTGGGTCGTGTACCAGATGTGCTCGCGGATATAGTCGCTGGGCTTGCGCTTCAGGTGCGGCACTTCGCTTCTCATGCGCTCCCAATGCTTGTCGAGGCGCCAGGCGAGCGGCGCGACCCACGCGAAGCCGCCTTCGACCAGCACCAGCTTCAAGCCCGGGAACGCCTCGAACGCGCCTTCGAGCACCATGCTGGTGAAGACGCCCATGATGATGAAGGCGAAGGTCTGATGCTCTTCGAGATAGAAGGAGGGCCAGCCCGCGGGCGTCGAGGCATAGCCCGCGCCGAAGCCCGGCACGTGCAGCCCGATCGGCAAATCGTTGCGCTCGCACGCTTCGAAGATCGGCCAATAGCGGCGGCGGCCCAGCGGCTCGTCGGCGCGCGGCGACATGCTCACCTGCACGAAGCGACGATCGTTCGCGCGCTTCTCGATCTCGCGCACCGCCGCCTCGGGATATTCCTGCGTCACCTGGATCGAGCCCTTGAGGCGCGGCTCCTTGTCGATCCACTCGGCGATCTGCCAGTCATTGTTGGCCGACGCGAGCGCCGCGCCGAACTCGACATTGCGTTCGGCCGCGCCCGATGGCTGCAACGCTTGCAGGAGACCCCACTCGATATTGTTGGCGTCGAGATGCTGCCTCCGCATGAAATCGAGGTCGCTGCCGGGCGGGCCGCCGCCGGGCGGGATGGCGTCGATCCGGTTCACCTGCATGCGCGGATGGGTGAGCGTCCCGTGCAGGCCTTGGCGCACATTGCGGCGATAGGTCTTGTAGTGGTCCTGCCACCGCTTTGGCAGGAACGGCAGAATCTGGCTGTCCTCGCGCATGGTCGGATGGATGTCGCAATCCACGACCTTGAGGCGGGTGTCGGTCGAAGCGGGCCGGTCGAGTTCGGTGATGCTCATGAGACGGTCTCCCGAAGGCGGGAATAAGTGGCGAGCGGATTGTCGATCAGGATCTTCCGCGTAAGGTCGGGCGGCAGCCCGTCGGGCAGAGCGTCATCGCCGTCGAACTGCCAATGCGGGAAGTCGGTGGCGAAGAGCAGCAGCTCGTCCGAGCCGAGCTGATCCAGAACATCGCCGAGCGGCGCGGCACCCGGCGGCAGGTCGGCCGGCTGGATCGTGAGGCGCACGTGGTCGCGGATCACGTCGAACGGCGGCTTCGTGACCCATGGCACCTCGGAGCGCACGCCGCGCCAGGTCTTGTTGAACTTCCAGGCGAACGGCGCGAGCCAAGTGAAGCCCGATTCCAGCAGCACCACCGTGAGGCCCGGGAATTTCGCGAACACGCCTTCCGACACGAGGCTCGTCAGCTGCGCCGCGAAAAGCTGCGTGTTGGAGACGTAATCCTCGAGCAGATAAGAGGGCCAGCCGCTGGCGCTGGGCGGATGGCGATAGGTGCTCCCGGCATGGACGCCGATCGGAAGCCCAAGGCGCTCGGCCGCGCGGAACATCGGCCAGTGCTGACGCCGGCCCAGCGGCAGGTCGAGCCCCGCCAGCACCAGGACCTGGACAAAGCGCGGGTCGCGCGCGCGATGCTCGATCTCCTCGGCGGCGAGCTCGGGATTTTGCGTCGGCACCATGATCGAGGCGCGCAGGCGCGGGTCGCGATCGAGCCATTCCGCGGCGACCCAGTCATTGACGGCGCGGCAGAACGCGGCCGCCATATCCTCGGCGAACAGCATCTGCGAGCCCCAAAGCGCGTTGAGGATGGCAAAGCGCGAGCCGAACCCGTCGAGCGCTTTTGCCTGAAGGAGGGCCAGGTCGGAGCCGGGCGGCCCTTTCTCGGGGCGCCAGTCCGGCCGTCCGCTCAACGGCATGCTGGGCGGGTAGGAGGTGATCGAGAAATCCAGCCGTTCGAGCTGTTGGACCCGCACCCGCTCTTGCCAATAGGCATCGAGATAGGGCACGAGCGCCGAGAGGCCCGGCACGCCCACATGCACGTCGCAATCG
>DATJLY010000155.1:0-6711 GCA_035509095.1 Allostellaceae bacterium
CGTTGGTGGCGTGGCTCACGACCCCCGGCATCAGCATCTTTCCGGCCGGCACCTTCACCTCCTTCCACACTTTCCATTCGTGCTCGTGGCGCACGTTGCCGGCCTCGAAGGAATAGCACTGCGCCTTCACCCGCAGGACCAGGTCGACGATGTGGCGCAGCGGGATGTCGTTGACATGCGGCCCGTGCCAGCTGCCCCAGCACAGATGATACCGCACCTTGTCCTCCGGGATCCCTCGCAGCGCGTGGTTGACCGCGTCGATCCGGATGCCGGCGAATTTGCGATAGGCCTCGATCGTCGGCTCGGGCTTCAGCATGTCCCACCAATCCGGCAGGCCCGGATCATCGATCTGCAGGATGAAGCCCGCATCCACCACGGCCTTGTATTCGGGCGCGATCGCCTCGGCCATCGCGAACAGGAACTCTTCCTCGGTCTTGTAGAATTCATTGTAGATGAAATGATCGAGCCATCCCGGCGCCAGCACCGCGAGGAACGCCTCCTTGGGCGCCGCGCCGCCGAGCTGCGCGAGCGCCTCCTTGAACGTGCCGATCTCGCGCTTGATGGCGTCGGCACCCTTGGATTTGAGCGGCGCGCGCACCACGACGCGTTCGGTCGGATTCACCACCGGCCGCTCGCCCGGCACGAAGAACATGGTCTTGGCGCGGTCCATGTCGCCGTAGAATTCGGGGAAGGCGTCGCGCTCGCGCGTGGTCTCGCGGCTCGAGGCGAATTCGCCCGGCTTCAGCGGGCGCCGTTCCAACCCGTCGAAATGCGCGGCATAGTGCGCAAACCCGCGCGTCGTCCAGAACTCTCCGTCATTGACGATGTCGATGCCGGCCTTCGCTTGGCGTTGCACCAGCGCGGCGATCGCGGGCACGACGCGCTTCTCGATCTCGGCGTGATCGACCTCGACATTGGCGAGCCGGGCCGGCACGTCCTCGAGCCCCTTGGGCGTCGGCAGCCGGCCGACATGCGACGTCCGGATGCGGTCCGTGTTGTATTGCATGAAGTGTCTCCTAGGGTCTGCTTCGGTGTTTCTCGGTCTTTGAGGGTCGGGGCAGCTTACGGTCGCGGCGGCGACGCTTCAATGACGAGGGGACAAGCCGGTGCCCATGCTTGCGTCGGAGCGCGAGGAAACGGAAACTGTTCCCATTACGAAGGGGAGCAGGAAATGCCAGACCTCTCGGGCAAAATCGTGTTGATCTCCGGCACCGCGGGCGGGCAGGGCCGCACGGCGGCGCTGGCCTTCGCGCGCGCCGGCGCCAAGGTCTTCGGCTGCGACGTGAAGGAGGCGGAGGCCGAAGAGACGGTGGCCTTGGTGACGCGCGCGGGCGGCGAGATGCGCTCGCTGCACCCGCTCGATGTCAGCGACATGGGCAATGCCGAGAAATGGGCAGAGGCCGCCAACGATGCCTGGCGCGGCATCGACGTGCTCTACAACAATGCGGGCTCGCTGCGCGCGAAAAGCTCGTTCGGCACCTCGACCATGGAGGACTGGGACCTCACGATCCGGTATGAGCTGACGATCCTCTACACGGCGACCAAGGCGGTGTGGCCCTATATGCTGGCGCGCGGCGGCGGCCATGTGATCAGCACCGCCTCGATGAGCGGGCATCGCGAATTCCTGCCGCTGCGCTCGTGCGCGCATGGCGCCACCAAGGCCGGCGTGATGGGCTTCACGCGTATGCTCGCGGCCGAAGGCGCGCCCTACAAGATACGTGCGAACAGCATCAGCCCGGGCCTCATCCGCTCACCCGCGACCGAGCGCTTCTGGACCGGCGACCAGGAGCAGCGGGCGATCGGCGCCGCGCTCATGTCGAAGATCGCGATGGGGCGCCACGGCCTGCCGGAAGAGATCGCCAATGTCGCGGTGTTCCTCGCCTCGTCCGAGGCCTCCTACATCAACGGCGCCGACATCCTGGTCGATGGCGGCGCGGTCGGCGTGTCCTACGCGCCTTAGGTGCGGTGACGACGTGAGACGACGCGATCTCATGGCCCTGTTTAGCGGCGCGGCGATGGCTTGGCCCGGAACGGGCCGGGCGGCTGCCGATGTTCCGCACGTGGCCATTTCCGCGGTCGGATTTGGCGCTGATACGACGGCGTTTGATGCGATCCGCGATTCGCTTCGTGGCCTGGGCGACGTCGAAGGCCAAACCTATGCGCCCGACCTCTACGCGCTGGACAATGTGGCGCTCATCCCGCAAGTGGCGGCCCGGGTCGTTGCCGCCAAGCCCGCGGTGATCGTCACGATCACTACGCAGGCGGTACCCGCCCTTCTCGGACTGACGCGATCGATTCCGATCGTGGTCGCCTTTTCGGGCGATCCGATCTCGCTTGGGCTTTCCAAATCGGTGGCGAGACCGACCGGCAACGTCACGGGCATGCTGACGATGCAGGATGCGCTTTTTTTCAAACGGCTCGAACTGCTCGGGCAGATCGCCGGGCCGCTTAAGCGGGTCGGCTTCGTCTATGATTCCGGCAACAGCAGCCAGCAACTGCTTCTGTCGAGGATCAAAAGCAGAGATGATGCGGCCGAGCCGAAAATCATCCCGCTCGGCGTTTCGACTAAATCGGACACAGGGACTGTGCTCGACCGTGACGAAGCGAAAGATGTCGACGCGCTGATCGTCGCGGGCAGTCCGATGATCGGATCAGAGCGCGAGACATTGATTGCGGCCGAGATCGCGCGGCGGCTTCCCGCCATTCATGATTTTTCATTCGAAGCGCAGGCCGGCGCGCTCGCCTCCTATGGACCGGAGCCGGCCGAGTACTTTCAGCGCGCGGCCGAATATGCCGATCGTCTCCTGCGCGGCGCGAACGTCGCCGATCTTCCGTTCGAAGCACCGCGGACCTTTCGTCTGACGCTAAATCTGCGCACGGCGGCCCGTATCGGGCGCACCATTCCCCCGACAATGCTCGCCATTGCCGATCAAACGATCGAGTAAGCTCTCCTGCGCGCCCTGAGAGGAGCGATCCATGTCCCGCGTCATCGATTTCTATTTCGATTTCATCAGCCCCTTCTCCTATCTCGCGTATCAGAGGCTGCCACAGCTTGCGGCCCAGTACGGACACGAGGTCACTTGCCGTGTGATCGATCTCGCCGAGGCGAAGCGGCTCGCGGGCAACACCGGCCCGACGACGCGCGAGCAGCCTTTGAAGCGCCGCTACAGCCAGATGGACAAGGACCGTTGGGCCGCGCGATACGGCGTGCCGATCGTGAATCCCAAATCCTATGATCCGGATCGCTTGAATAAGGGGACCTTCTTCGCCGACGACCATGGCGCCACGCATCGCTATGTCGGGTTCGCCTGGCGGCTTGTCTGGGGCGAGGGCGGCGACATGGCGGATGAGGCGCTGTTGCGCCGGGCGGCGCGCCATTGCGGTTGGAGCGAGGACGAGTTCCTCGCTTTCACGCTGTCGTCCGAGGCTGAGGCGCGCTACCGCGCGGCGACGCGCGCAGCGCACGAAAAGGGGGTGTTCGGCGTGCCGACGATGATGATCGGCGACGAGATGTGGTGGGGCAACGATCGGCTCGAATTTCTGGAGGCGTTCCTCCGCGCGGAGTCCCGGGTCGAGAGCGTTGCGCGATAAGGTGCCGATCGCGATACTTCGGCGGCCGCAGGCGGGAGCCAAGAATGGACAAGATCGCGTTTCCTTATCGCTCGTCGACGCACCTGACGCTGCTCCACGTGATTTCCGAATCGGGATCGTGGGAGAAGCACGGGCTCGATGTCGAGTACAACCGCAAGATCTCGTCGTCCGCCGCCCATGCGGCGGTGCTGAGCGGGGATGTCGAGTTCGTCGGCGGCAATCACGTTTCGACCTATGCCCATCGCGCGCGCGGCGATGAATGGGTCTATCTCGGTCAGACCATCAACACCGTCGCGCGGCAGCTCGTGGTGCGGGCGGATTCCGGGATCAGCGGCGTCGATGATCTGCGCCAGAAGGTGGTCGGCACGCGCGGCGCGCATCCGGGGCTCAACGATTGGCTCTTCCTGAAGCAGCGCGGCCTCGATATCGATCGCGACGATGTGGCGCTCGTGAGCCAGGTCCAGTACGAGAAGAACTCGCTCGAGCCGGCAAAGGCCAACGCCGACGAGGAGACGGAGCCGCTGTGGCATTGGGTGCGGGACAAGAAGGTCGACGCCGCGTTCGTGCTGCCGCCCGGGAGCGACTTCGCGCGGGCAGCGGGGCTCAAGGTGATCGACATCGAGCCGATGCCGATGATCTATTACACGACGCTGTCCTCGGGCCTCAAATTCGTCGAGAAGCATCCCGACATCGTCGAGCGGTTTTTGAAGGGCGTGATCGAAGGCATCCATTTCTTCAAGACGCAGCCCGAAAAGACGATCCGCATCCTGCGCAACCGGTACGAGCTCGAAGGCAAGATGGACGAGGCGACGGCGGCGCGCACTTATGCCCATCTCGCGCATCAGCTCGAGCCGCGGCTCTATCCGACCATGGCCGCGATCGCCAACGTCTATGAAGAGGCGATCCGCCAGGACAAGGACGCCAAGCGTATCAACCCGATGGAGTTGTGGGACCTGCATTTCATCCGCCACCTCGACGATATCGGGTTCGCGGATCGGCTCTATGGCACCAAGAGGCCGTCGCGGTGAGGCGGGGGAATAAGGTGCGTCCTTCGACTTCGCTTCGCTTCGCTCAGGATGAGGAAATGTGCAAAGCCGCCCTCATCCTGAGCGAAGCGGACGCAGTCCGCGCAGTCGAAGGACGCACAGTGTTGGCTTGCGCATTCCTGCTCGTCGGCCTGTTCTTCGCGGTCATGCTCGCGCGCCCCTCTGCCGCCGAGGAGATCAAGGTCGGCATCCTCAAGGTCGCCTCGTCGGGGCCTGTGTTCATCGCGCAGGACAAGGGCTATTTCGCGGCTTCGGGCCTCACCGCCAAGCTGGTCTATTTCGGCGCCGGTCAGGCGGTCGCGGTGGCGGTCGTGTCGGGCGATGTCGATATCGGCGTCACGGGCCTCACGGGCGGCCTCTATAATCTCGCGGCGAACGGCGAGATGCGCGTTCTCGCCGGTCTTCACCGCGAAGAGCCGACCTTCCGCATGGTGGGCTATGTCGCTTCCACCCATGCGTGGGATGGGGGCCTGCGTTCGTTCAAGGATTTCCCCGGCCATTCCGTCGCGGTCACGACGGTCGGATCGACGAACCATTACAGCGTGGCGCTGCTCGCGGAGAAATATGGCTGGGGCATGACGAGCATCCGACTGCTCGCGCTGCAGACCATCCCCAACATCGTATCGGCCGTTGCCGGCGGGCAGGCCGATGTCGGGCTCGTGCCCGGCACGTTGACCGGCTCTCTCATCGATAACGGCAAGGGCAAGCTGCTCGGCTGGATCGGCGACGAGACGCCGTGGCAGATCGGGTCGGTGTTCGTGACCACCAAGACCGCGAACGAGCGCCACGACATGCTCGAGCGGTTCCTCACTGCGATGCGCAAGGCGTCGCGCTATTACCACGACGCCTTCACCGGTCCCGGCGAGCGGCGCAAGGACGGGCCCAACGCGCCCGAGGCGACCGCCATCATCGCGAAATATCTGGACGTCACGCCGGCCGAGGTCAGCGGCGTCCTTCCTTATGTCGATCCCGAAATGCGGATCGACGAAAAGGACGTGGCGCATCAGATCGCCTGGTACCGCGCGCAGGGGATGCTGAAAGGCAATCTCTCCGCCGACATGCTCATCGACCGGCGTTACGCGGTCAGCCAACCGTGACCGTCGGCACCGCCCGCAGGCGCGGCAGCACCTCGCCTGCGAAAAGCTTGATGCCCTTCACCGATTCGGCATGGGTCATGAAGCCCGAGCGGCCGATCAGCGCAAGGTGCCCGAACCCGCCGACCTTGTCATGGAACGCCATGATCTGGCGGTAGACGCTGTCGGGATTGCCGGCGAACAGGATGCCTTGCGCCATCGCCTCTTCCGGCGTGATCGACATGAGCCGCCGCGCGTTGGCGCCCGCAGGCACCACGCCCTTTTCCGGATTGGCGACAGTCGCCGCGGCGGGCGCGGTGCGATAGATCGCCGGCGCCATCTCCGGCGCGATCGTGCCCGGCAGGAATTTCGCATATTGCGGCGCCGATTTGAGGCTGGTGTTGAGGAACCACAGGAGCTTGCTCCCGACCCTTATCCCTTCCTCGTCGGTGTCGCCGACATAGACGAGCGCGGCATAGGCGAAATTCTCCGTCGTCACTTTGGGCAGGCCCGCCTCGGCGCGCGCCTGGCGATGGGCGGCATAGGCGCGCTTCGTGCCCTCGGGCCCGCGCAGCACCAGCACATGGACAAGGCCGCGCCGTCCGACCTCGGCGGCGGTCTCGGGATCGCCGGTCGCCGACCACATCCGCGGGTGCGGGCGCTGCCAGGGCGGCGGCCAGATATTCACATGCCGATGCGTGAAATGCTTGCCCTGCCAACTGAAGGGCCCGTCATGGTGGGTAAGCGCCTTGGTGACGAGGTCGATCGCCTCCCAATAGCGCTCGACATTGTTCACCGGGTTGGCGTTGTTCGACGCCATCTCGGTCCCGCCCGATTTCACGAAGCCGATCTCGATCCGGCCGCGCGAGATCACGTCGGCGGTGGCGTATTCCTCGGCGATGCGAACCGGGTCGCGACGGACGGTGATTAGCGTGCCCTGGCTGAGAATGCGCACCTTGCTGGTTTGTCGCGCGATGTTGCCAAGAATCATCGGGCTGGCG
>DATJLY010000156.1:0-5909 GCA_035509095.1 Allostellaceae bacterium
CGGCTGCAGAAAAGGGCGCGCCATCCTTCGCGCTTGCCGATCGCGATGATCTCGTCCTTGGCGAGCTTGGTCCCGATCGCGAAATGGACGCTGCCATAACGCGGCGGGTGATCGAGATAGTCGAGGCCGACCATCTCGTCCTCGCCGGTGCCGGGGACCAGCACCTGGCCGCGGGGATAAATCTCGAGCGCGGTGCGGTGCTCGTCATCCACCCCGCCGCGCGCCATGAAGCTCTGGCGGCCGACATGAAACGGGATGTACCCGCCGCCCAAAAGCTCGCCCAACACCCGCGCCACCCGCTCGGGCTCGTCGGCCGGAATCGATGCGTGGAAAATCATGAGGGCCTCCCGGCAAATCTCAATACTTCATATACATGAAGTATGTGGGAGTGTCAATCGCGCTTGCCCGCCTATCGCGCCGGGGGCGTCGCCCATTCAAAGCGGCCGGCGGCGTGTTCGCCCACCGGCGCATAGCCATAGGTCGGCGCGAAAATCTCCTCGATCGGGATTTTCCGCGGGATCATCGCCTGCTCGTGGAGATAGGTCACGAGCGCTTCGAGCGTCGGCCGGTTCTCCTCGACGCCATAGGGCCAGAACTCGTTTCCGAACACCTGGTCGATCTCGTGGAAATCGGCAACGAGCCACGGCAGCATGAAGCGCAAGGCGCCGACATCGCGCATCTTGGCGATCGCCAGCGCGCGCGCTTCGCAGCACGCGTTGTAAAGGCTTGTCGCGACAAAGGGATGCTTGTCATAGACCTCGCGCTTGATGGCGAGCACATGCATGATCGGAAAGATCTTGGTGCGCTTGAAATAATCCGCCTCGACCTCGCGGAAATTCGGGAACAGGCGCTCGACCACCGGGTTGCGGCCATAAGGCTCGGGGATGCTGGCGGTGATCATGGCGTCGATCTCGCCATCCACCAGCAGCTGGTTCAGCGACTTGCCGCTCGCGTTCTGTTCGAGATTGATCTTCCCCAACACCGGCAGCACGTTGGGCTTGCCGTGCGTGCCGGGATGATCCATCGCGCCTTGCACCCAGCGGATCGACGACAGATCGACGCCATACTCGTGCTGAAGCAGGCCGCGGATGAACACCGCCGCCGTCTGAACATAAAGCGGAACGCCGATGCGGCGGCCTTCGAAATCCTTGGGCTTTTTGATGCCGGACCTGGTGTTGATGAAGATGAATTGGTGCCGGAACACGCGCGAGATCATCACCGGCACGGCCACGAAATCCGAGTTGCCGGCGATCAGCTTCGTGATGTGCTCGGACAACGACATTTCGGACGCGTCGAATTCGAGGCCGCCGCCCATCCGGTCGAAGATTTGCCGCGGATCGTCGATCGGGATGAAGGTGAGATCGATGCCGGCCGGCTTCACATCGCCGGTCAAAAGCGCGTGCATGCGATCGTAAAAGCCGCTGGCGAGGGTGATCGGAACATTGGGCATGACGATGCGTTTCCTTGTCAGTGAACGGGGCTGCGGCCGGCCTGGCGCCGCTCGCCAAGCTCGCCGACCTGATGCAGCAGCAGGAGGCAATAGATCACGAGCGCGAGGGCGATGCGCAAGATCGTCGCGTGGTCGGTCACCTTGTCGAAGTCCCGGATCCGCTGAACGATCTCGGCAACGAGGCCGATGCCCAAAAGCGCGTGATAGGGTCGGCCCAGGCGCGCCGACATATACTCGTCAAGCCGATGCGCGGCGCGGGCAATCTCGACCAGCATAAATTTCCCCCAAAAGACGGCGCGGGCGCAGTCTAAGCCATATTCGTTGCTCGAGGCCACGTGCCAAAGCGGCGCCCATGGATTAGACTGACGCCGCCAATATCGCAGGAGGCGGAAGGCATGGACGAGCATCGGGGCCTTGCAAGAGAGCGCCGGGCGGTGACGAAGCTGCCGGTGATCGACCTTGCCCCCTTCATCGAGGGAGGCGGGTTCGACGAACGCCGCGCCGTTGCCCAGGCGCTGCGCGAGGCCTGCATCGATATCGGGTTCTTCTATCTTGCGGGCCACGGCATCCCGCAACAGGAATTCGACGAGGTGATCGCCCTGGGCCATCGCTTCTTCGAGCTGCCGCTGCCCGAAAAGATGAAGCTTCACAGCAACAACAGCCCCGCGCGGCTTGGATATCGCGGGCTGGGCGGCCCCAATCCCGGCGCCAGTCCCGACAAGATCCCGGACATCAAGGAGCGGTTCCACATGAACCGCGAGGTGCTGCCGGGCGAGCCCGAGGACGGGAGGCGCGGCGCGGGCCTGACGCAATGGCCGGACGAAGCGCTGGTGCCGGGCTTCACCGCGGTGATGAAACGGCACATCAGCGCGCGGTGTGCGGTGGCGCAGCATCTGGCGCGCGCCTTCGCCCTGAGCCTCGACCTGCCGGAGAGCTATTTCGACGCGATGTACCGCTATCCGAACGGCAGCCTGGTGCTGAATTACTATCCGGCGGTCGACCCGGCGGCCTTGCGCGACCAGCAATGGAGTTTTTCGCCGCACGCCGACTACAACGCCTTTACCCTCCTTTACCAGGACGAGAATGGCGGGCTTCAGCTGTTGAACGCGGCAGGCGACTGGATCGATGCGGACCCGATCCCCGGCACCATGGTGGTCAATATCGGCGACACGTTTCAGCGCTGGACCAACGATCTCTACACCTCGACCCTGCATCGGGTCATCAACAAGAGCGCGCAGGCACGCATCTCGGCGCCGCTCTTCGCGTCGCCCAACGGCGCGACGATCATCCGGTGCCTCGAGAGCTGCACCGGGCCCGGCAACCCGCCGCGCTACGAACCGGTCGAATCGGAGGAATTCGTGAAGGGCTTGCTGGAGGAGGCCTATCGCACGGGCCTCCCGACGCTCGGCGCAAAAACAGCGGAGCGTCTGCACGCCTCATAACCCCAGTCAGGGTAGAGGGAGGCAAAAGTGAAGAACGCAGAAGCCCGATCCACGGGCGACGGCCCGGTCATCGACATAGCCACCGTTCTCGACGCTCAGCCGGTGACGCGGTTCAACGTGCTGGTCATCCTGATCGGGTGGTTCGCGATCTTCGCCGACGGGTTCGACTTGACGGGCATCGGCTATGTCATGCCGAACCTCATGAAGGAGTTCCATCTGGGCGCGCAGACGGTGGGGTTCGTCACGTCGGCGAGCCTTGTCTCGGGGCCGATCGGGGCGCTGGCGCTCGGCTGGGTCAGCGACCGGCATGGCCGCAAGCTGGCGCTGATCATCGGCTGCCTCGTGGTGAGCCTTCTGACCTTCGCCAACATCTTCGCGACCTCGACGGAAAGTCTCGTCATCGTCCGGTTCCTGGTCGGCTGCGGGTTGGGCGGCGTCATTCCCAACATCATCGCGCTGAGCTCCGAGTTCGCGCCAAAGCGGCTGCGCGCGCGGCTCATCATCTTCACCTTCTGCGGCATCAATTTCGGCGGCTTCATGTCGGGCCTGGTGGCGCCTGTGGCGATCGCGAATTGGGGCTGGCGGGGCCTTTTCGGCATCGGCGCCGTCGTGCCGCTGATCGCCGTGGTGCTGCTTCAGCTCTGGATGCCGGAGTCGGTCAAGTTTCTGGCGCTCCATGGCGGGCGGGAGGCCGAGCTGCGGAGCGTGCTGCGTCGGCTCGTCCCGTCTCTTGCGATGCCCGCCGGCGCCCGCTTCGTGGTCGCGTCGCAAGCGACGCGCGTGCCGTTCCGGGTCGGGCAGCTTTTCGCCGGCGGTCTCAAATGGATCACGCCGATCGTGTGGACGATGTACGCGCTCAATCTCTTCACGCTTTATTTCGCCGGCGCGTGGACCAACATCGTGCTGCAGCAGTCGGGCGTGCCGCAGACGCAGTCGATCCTCGTTTCCTCGCTCAACCAGGGCGGCGGCGTTTTGGGCGCATTGGTGATCGCCTATTTCGTCGACCGGTTCGGCTTCCTCGCCGTGATCGCCTGGGGGTGCCTCACCGCCGCGACGGTGTGGATGATCGGCATTCCCGGCCTGCCGCTCGGCTGGATCGCGGTCTGGGTCGTGGTCTCGGGCTTCGGCATGCAAGGGGTGCAGTATGGCGTCAATGCGGTGCCGGGGATGATCTATCCGACCTCGTTCCGCGCCTTCGGCACCGGCTGGGCCGGCGGCTTCGGGCGGATCGGCGCGGTGCTGGGGCCGATCGTCGGCGGCTATTTCGTGGCGATGTTCGAGGCCGAGCATCTCGCCAAGGCCGAGATTGCCCAGCGCATGTTCATCGTGCCGGTGTTTCCGCTCATCACCGGCATCATCCTCGCCGCGATCGCCGCGCGGCTCAGCTATCGCCACTTCCACGGCTATCAGTTCGAGGAAGCGACCGTCAGAGCGTGACCCGCCGGGTCAGGGCATCGCCGCCGCCCGCAGGAACCCCGCGCCGCGCTCGGCGATCATCATGGTGGGCGCGTTGGTGTTGCCGCTCGTCACGGTCGGCATGATCGAGGCGTCGATGACGCGAAGGCCGGCGAGCCCATGCACGGCGAGCGTCGGATCGACCACCGCGCCCGGGTCGCTCGCCGGCCCCATCTTGCAGGTCCCGACCGGGTGGAACGCGGTCGAGAGATTCTGGCGCACATAGTCCTCGATCGCCGCGCCTGAGGTGACGGCGTCGCCGGGACGAAGCTCCGGCCCGCGCGCATGGGCGAGCGCAGGTGCGGCCAGGATCTGGCGCGCGTTGCGGATGCCCTGCACGAGCCGCGACACATCCTCCTCGTGCTCCAGAAAGCGCGGATGAAGCGCCGGCGGCGCGGCCGGATCGGGCGAGGCAAGCTCGAGATAGCCGCGGCTCTTGGGCTGGAGCAGCGTCGCCGACACGCCGAAGCCGTGGGTGCGCGAGATCCAGCGGTTGAAATCCTTGATCGCCGCCATGAACGTGTATTGCATGTCGGGCGCCTCGAGATCGGGACGCGAACGCAGGAACCCGCACGCCTCGACGATGTTCGAGGTGAGCGGCCCCTGCCGCGCCGCGACATATTGGATCGCCGCCGTCGCGAGCCACGGCAGCGACCGCGCGCTCAAGGCGAAGCTCTTCGCCGACCGATCCTCGACCTGCACCCAGGCGGAAGGATGGTCGTGCAGATTGCGGCCGACGCCCGGCAGATCATGGAGAACCGCGATGCCGTGCGCGCGGAGAATATCGGCCGGGCCGATGCCCGACAGCATCAGCACTTGCGGCGAATTGAAGGTGCCGCCCGACAATACCACTTCGCGCCGCGCCGTCAGATCACGCTCGACCCCGTCGGTCCGGACCGTGACGCCGACCGCGCGCCGTCCGTCCATGCGGACGCGGAGGGTCAGGCTGTCATGCATCACGTCGAGGTTCGGGCGGCGCAGCACTGGATGGAGGAAGGCCCGCGCGCTGCTCCAGCGCTGACCTCTCTTCTGCGTCACGTGCTGGGGCCCGAATCCCTCCTGGCGCGCGCCGTTGAAGTCGTCGTTACGAGGATATTGCGTCTCCTCGGCCGCGGCGAGGAAGCCGCGCGTCAGGGGATTGAGCCAGCGCAGCCGCGCGACATTGAGCTCGCCGCCGACACCGTGGAAATCGTCGGCGCCGTCTTCGTTGTTCTCCTGCCGCTTGAAGAGCGGCAGCACCTCGTCATAGGACCAGCCGGGATTGCCCGCCGCCGCCCACCCGTCATAGTCCCGGCGATGGCCGCGCATATAGACCATGCCGTTGACCGCGCTCGACCCGCCTTCGAGCCGGCCGCGATGCGCCTGGATGTTCGCGTGATGAAGCCCTTCCGCGCCGCGATAAATGTAGCCCCAATTGAAGCGCGACGACGACAGCAGGATTGTGTTGCCCGCCGGCAGCTTGACCTTCATGCCGGTGAAGAGGCTCCGGTCGCTCGACCCCGCCTCGATCAAGCAAACGGTGACGCGCGGATCCTGGGTCAGCCGGTTCGCCAGCACGCAGC
>DATJLY010000157.1:0-2883 GCA_035509095.1 Allostellaceae bacterium
CTATGCCGAGCGGCTGGGCCTCGATCCTGCAACGGTGATGCAGGCGGTGGATGGCGGCGGCGCCGAATCCTCGGTCCGCCGCCATTTCCTCGGAGAACTGCTCGCGCGCCGCTTGCCGCCCGAGACGCTGCGGAACCTGACCAAGGACCTCGCGACCACTCGCGACCTGGCGCATGCCGCGTCGCTGACCATGCCGGTGACCGACATCGTCCGCGCGCAGTTCGCCGCGATCTTCAATCCGCGACCTGACGGGTCATCATGACGTCGCGGCCGGTCGCCGCGGATTCGAGAATGCCGAAGCAGACTTCGAGTGTCGCAAGCCCCCAGCGGCCGTCGTGGAACGGCTTGCGGCCCTGGGTCAGCGCCTCGTGGAGCTCGCGCAGCTCGGCGACCCGGCCGCCGCGCGCCTTTGGCACGGCAATCTCGCGGCGGCCGTTCTCATCATAGAGATAAAGCCCGTCGGCCGATTGCCGCATCGTCGCGTTCTCGCAACTCACCACGATGAGCCCGAAGAAGGGCTGGTGCGGGCGCTCGCCACGCGACGGCGCGTTGTGGAGCTGACCCGCGGTGGCACCGCCATAGCGGCCGCTTTCCTTGCCGCGCTCGAGCCGCGCGTCGCGATCGCGATCGGGCGCCCCCATCAGCTCGACGAACGAGCGCCGGTTGCGCTCGTTGGAGTGGGGGTCGCGCAGATTGCCGCCCTCGCCGACCCAGCCGAACAGCTCCGCCGTATCGAACAGGCTGCGGCCGTCATAGACGAGCGTGGCCGGCACGCGGTTCTCGAACTCGAGATAGGCGACATAGCCGCCGATATGACCGGTGACCCCGTCCGGGATCGTGGTGGCGCGCACGCTCCGGACCTTGCCGCCGCCGATCTGGCGCACGATATCGACATGGTGCGGGCCTTGGTTCAAGACCGGCCCGCGCGTCGCCTCGAGCTCGGACATGAGCCGCGGGCGGTGATTGAACTCGTTGAAGTTCCAGCCATTGATGGCGCGCAGCGCGCCCACCTCGCCCGATCTCACGAGCTCGGTCATCGTGACGATCGGCGCGTCGAAACTGTGGGTATGGCCGGCGAGCAGCACAATTCCCGCCTTCTCGGCCGCGGCGATCATCGTGTCGGCGTCGTCAAGCGACAGGGTCAGCGGCTTTTCGCAGATGATGTGCTTGCCGTGCGCCGCCGCGATCAGGGCATGGTCGAGATGCATCCCCGAGGGCGAGGCGATGTAGACCGCATCGATGTCGGCCGAGCGGCACAATTCCTCGGCATCCCGGTACCCGGCGCCGAACTCTTCGGCGCAGCGCCGTGCCGCGTGTTCGCGCGGATCGGCGCCCGCGGCGATGGTCCAGGGAAGGTCGTGCGCCGCCCGCACCTCGTCGATGATCATAGCGCCGGCCTGACCAAGCCCGATGATGCCGAGCCGCAGGTGGTTCTGTCCCGCCGCCATGGCCTTCCCCTCCAGAATTTCGCGACAATTGATAATCGAAAACTCGAACCGCTCCGTCACCTCCCCGTCGCACCGACCACGATACGTATATATGGTGCTTGCGTACACTTGGCAAGAGCACGCGAAGGTAGAAATCTCGCTATGCCTTCTCTCCTGCCCGTTCCGGACCTGTGCGCTGACCTCGACGCTCATTTGCCTCGTCGCGATTGAACGTGCAGCGCGGTCGCGCATGCCAATGGAACCGCTCCATGCGCTTCAAGAAATCGGCCTGCGGATCGATCTTCTCAACCATGATTTCTCCAAACGACGCCGCGACGATGTCAAGCTGGTCGCCGGCCCGAAGGCCAAGCTTCCGAACCAGCTTCCTTGGCAGCTTAACCGCGAGGTAGCTGCCCCATTTCGATATCCGCATGCCGATCATTTTCTTTACTCGTTGTCCGCCCTTCAAGCCGTTTCGGTCCCAGCGCGCCGTACCGATTCATCCGCCGCATCGCTATACTGCAAGGCGCGGAGGATCGGGGCCATGCTGACGCGGGAAGAGAACGAGCGGTTGATTCGCGCCGCCAAAGGGACGCCGGGCGGCGAGCTTTTGCGCCGCTATTGGCAGCCGGTAGCGCTCGAAGAAGAGCTGCCGCCGGGTGCGCCGCCCAGGCCCGTGCGCGTGATGGGCGAGGATCTCGTGCTGTTCCGCGACGGATCGGGCCGCGTCGGCCTCATGGGCCTTCATTGCTCGCACCGCAAGGCCGATCTGAGCTATGGGCGCGTGGAAAAAGACGGGCTCCGATGCGTCTATCACGGCTGGCTTTATGGCGTCGACGGGCGCTGCCTGCAGCAGCCAGGCGAGCCGGCGGGCAGCAGCCTGAAAGACGAGATCCGACACTTGGCCTATCCCTGCCGGGAAGTCCCGGGCCTGATCCTCGCCTATCTCGGTCCGGGCGAGCCGCCGGCGCTGCCGCCCTTTCCCTTCTATTCGGCGCCCCGTGATCACGTATGGACCAAGAAGTTCTACCACGAGTGCAACTATCTTCAGGGGAACGAAGGCAATATCGATCCGCAGCATCTCTCCTTCCTGCACCGAGTCGAGACCGGATCGAGCGCCGGCCGCGCCGATCTTCTGGAAGCGGATGTCGCGCCGACGATCGTCGTCACCGAGACGGCGTGGGGACTGCGCATCGATACGGTCCGCGAGACCGGGCCTGACGAACGCTATGTTCGCACCGGCAACTTCATCATGCCCAACCTCGCCTCTTTCGTCGGCGGCCCGCTCGTCCCGCCCAATGTCGAGCCGCCGGAAGCGAATACCGGCTTCAGCATCAACTGGCATGTGCCGATCGACGACGGCACGCACTGGAAATTCGCGATCGCCTATCGCAGCACCGGGCCGGTCGACGCGGCATTGCAGGAAAGAATGACGTGCCAGGGGCTCGATGCGGGC
>DATJLY010000158.1:0-2268 GCA_035509095.1 Allostellaceae bacterium
CGATCATCAGTTGCGCTCCCATGCCGCAGTGCAAAGGCGGCCAAGAGGAAAAATTGCCACCGATCATCCCAGGGTTATAGACCGAGCTTTTCCCGCAAGTTACTTGAACGGTGCATTCGGGTCCGGGTTTGGGTGGGAGAGCCATCCGGAGCGATCCCGCGGATGCAACGGGGCCGGTCGCTGCGCTGGTCGGGGCTGCGTGTCCCGGCCCGTTGTCCTATCCAGCGTGCCACGCTCCAATTACGACCAGACTTTTCTCGTCCCCGGATGAGACTGGGGCTCAGGTCAGCGGCGGCTCGAACGCCGTTCGGCGTGACGGTCTCGTGCGCGGCCGCTCGTGACCGCTATCTCCCATAGTCGCGCTTTGCCGCTTGCGGCGTGATCGCCAATTCCTCGATGTCGTGTGCCAATGCGGCGGGGTCGCGGCGCGCGGGATCGCCCCAGCCGCCGCCGCCCGCTTTGTCCAGATAGAAAACCTCGCCCGCTTTCATCTCGAACCGGCCGGAGGAGGGCATCTCGCGCTCCTGGCCGTCGCGCCCCACGATCGCGAATCGCGACGGCCGCCCATCCTTGCCACCGCCGGCGCCGCTCGACGGGAACCGCGCGCGGTCATAGCGCCGCACCACCGTCGCATCCTGCAGCAGCAGATAGCGCCGCCGGAACGCAAGCCCGCCGCGCCATTCGCCCGCGCCGCCCGAATCGGGGATCACCGAGAATTCCAGGATGCGGCACGGGAACTCCGATTCCAGCACCTCGATCGGCGTGATGTGCAGGTTCGAGAGGTGGGTCGCGGTCATCGACGTGCCGTCATGCCCGTGGCCGCCGCCATAGGCCGAGCCGAATATCTCGTATTGCAGGGTCGCGTGGCCGGGCCGTCCGCCCTCGTGCCAATTGATGAGGAGCGAGCCCGAAGACCCCGATCCGGCGATCGCGCGCTCGGGCCGGAATTTGCCCAGCGCCTCGAGGATCACGTCGACGAGCTTCAGGTTCGCTTTCTGGTAGGAGGAGACCGGCGCGGGCGGGGCGGCGTTCGTGACGGTGCGCGGCGCATAGGTGATCTTCACCGCGTCGCGCATGCCGTCGTTGAACTGCATCTCCGGGTCGAGCGCGCCGATCAGCGCATAAAAGACGCAGGCCTCGACCATCGAGGGACGCAGATTGACCGGCCCTTTCGCCTGCGCGCCGCTGTTGGAGAAATCGAAGGTGATGGCGCCCTTTTTCACGGTGATCGCCACCGCGAATTTCACCGGCCGGTCCAGCTCGACGCCGTCATCGTCCATGAAGCCCACCGCTTCCTCGGTGCCATCGGGAAGGGGTTTCAGCGCGGCCTTCAGCGCACGGGTGGTGCCGGCGAGGATCGCGGCAAATGCGCCTTCGATGGTGGCGGCGCCGAAGCGCCGGCCCAGTTCGGCGACTCGCCGTGCGCCCATCTCGGTCGCGGCGATCTGAGCCCGGATATCGCCCCGCACCAGGTCGGGCTGGCGGCTGTTCGCCAGGATGAGCCGCATCAGGCCTTCATCCTCAGCGCCGGCCCGGCCCATGCGCATCGGCGGGACGAGCAACCCTTCGTGGTAGAGCTCGGTGGCGTTCGCCGACGTGCTGCCGGGGTTGGTGCCGCCGATATCGGCCTTGTGCGCGATCGAGCCGCTGAAGCCGATGAGACGCGGGCCCGCGAAAATGGGCGCAGCAAAGGCCATGTCCGAGACATGCGGCAGGCCCGCCTCGTAAGGGTGGTTCGAGACGAAGATGTCGCCCGCGCGAATCTCCTGAGGGTCGGCGAAAATCTCCAGGATGCGGCCGATGAAGTGGCGATAGACCGGCGCGTGGAAGAACATGGGCGGGGCCGTGATGAGCCGTCCGGCCCGGTCGAGGATCACGCAGCTGAAGTCGCGCGACTCGCGGATGATCGTGGAATAGCCGGAGCGATAGAAATGATAATGCATTTCATCGACCAGGCTCGCAATTTTATTGCGGACGATCTGGACCGTCACCGGGTCCTTGGCGAACCGATTATCAATTGTCATGATTCAGCACCAGGTTGCCGAGCCGGTCGACCGTCGCGCTCCAGCCCGGCGGCACCACCGTCGTGGCGTCGAACTGCTCCACCACGGCCGGCCCCTTGATCCGCGCGCCTGGCGGAAGCCGGTCCCGCTCGAAGATCACGGACCGGGTCGCGGTTCCCGCCTCGAACCGCACGGCGCGGATGCCCTTCACCGCGCGGAGCGGCGCCGGCTTGAGGCGCGCGGCCGGGGCCGGCACCGGCCGGTA